>JACQAF010000267.1 GCA_016195145.1 Rhodospirillales bacterium | reverse complement strand
CTCTTCCATCGTCGCGGCCGGCGGGTCGAGCCGACCGCCCTTGGCCGCGATCTGCTCGCGATCACCCGCCGGTTGTTCGATCTCGAGGCCGAGGCGGCAACCCTTCTCGACGCGGCGCAGGGACTCGCCGCCGGGCATCTCAGCCTCGGCGCCGACAGCCCGCATCACATCATGGCCGCTCTCGCCAATTTCGGGCGCCGCCATCCCGGCATCAATGTCTCGCTGACCATCGATAATTCAGGCGCCGTGCTCGACGCGCTCGACGATTACCGCATCGACATCGCCGTGCTCGCCGATGTGCCGCAGAGCCCGAGACTTGTCGCCCACGCCCTGCGCCGCGATCCGCTCGTCGTCATGACGCCGAAGGGACATCCCTGGGCGAAACGCCGGTCAGTCGCGATCAAGGATCTCGCCCGCCAGCGCATGGTGATGCGCGAGCCCGGTTCGGTCACCCGCGCCATTCTCGAACGCGCGCTGGCGCGGGCGAAGATCGCGGTCGAGGCGGTGATTGAGATCGACAGCCGCGAGGCGGCGCGCGAGGCAGTTGCGGCCGGGCTCGGGCTTTCGGTTATCTCGGCGGCCGAGTTCGGCCACGACCGGCGGCTGGTCGCGGTACCGCTATCCGGCCCGGACCTGACGATGACCGAATATCTTGTCCGGCTGGCCGAGCGTCGCCCGTCGCGCGCCATGGAGGCGTTCGTCGAGCTGTTCGATGCCCGCGGCTAAACCTTGATCCGCTCCATCTTCGGGTCGTAGATCGGTTGAAGGTGGACGTTCGCAGGCACGCGAACACTCGCCACCTCCAGCTCGTACCGCCCCGACAGCAGCCAGTCCTCCGCCACGCCATCGGCGCGGCGGACATAGCCGTAGCCGATATTGGCCTCGACCGTGTAGCCCCAGCCGCCGCTCGACAGCCAGCCGACCCGCTCACCGTCGCGATAGATCGTCTCGCGCCCGAGTAGCATGATCGCCGGATCGGCCACCGTGAACCCGGCGAAGCGGCGCGGCAACGGTTTGGCACGCTGCGCCTCCAGCGCCTCGCGACCGATGAACGGCACGTTTTTCCGGAACTTCACCGCCCAGCCGAGCCCGGCTTCGAGCGGCGTGTAATCGGGACCGATATCGCCGCCCCACGCGCGATAGGCCTTTTCAAGACGCAGGGATTCGATGGCGCGGTAGCCGGCATTGACGATGCCGTGCGCCCTGCCCGCCGCCATCAGCGCGTCGTAAACGGCAAGCATCGCCCCGGCCGGGATGTGCAGTTCCCAGCCCAGTTCGCCGACATAGGTCACGCGCAGCGCCCGCACGCGCCCCCCGGCGATGGAAATCTCGCGGCAGGCGGCGAAGGGAAAGCTGGCGTTCGATACGTCGTCGCCCGTCACGGCGGCGAGTACGTCGCGCGCCCGCGGCCCCATCAGCGACAGAACGCCACACTCGTCGGTCACATCGATCAGCCGCGCGTCGAGGCCGTCCGGAATCGCCCGCTCGATCCACGAAAAATCGTGGGTGGCGAAACCCGTACCGGTGACGATGTAATAGAGTTCGTCGGCGAAGCGCGAGACGGTAAGGTCGCATTCGATGCCGCCCCGCCGGTTGAGCATCTGCGTATAGACGAGCGTCCCCGGCGGCCGCGTCATGTCGCCAGCGCAGATCCACGACAGCGCCTTTTCGGCGTCGCGGCCACGCATTTCGAACTTGGCGAATGAACTCTGGTCGAACAGGGCCACCCGCTCGCGCGTTGCCCCGTGTTCGCGCCCGACCGCCGCAAACCAGTTCTGGCGGCCGAAGGAATAAACGTCTCTCGCCGTCTCGCCGGGGCCGGCGAACCAGTTCGGCCGCTCCCAGCCAAGCTTGGCCCCGAAACAGGCGCCCTGCGCCTTGAGACGCTCGTAAAGCGCCGAGACGCGCAGGCCCCGGCCGCTTTCGTATTCCTCGTGCGGCCAGGCGACGGTGTAGTGCTTGCCGTAAGCTTCGAGAGTGCGTTGCCGCACGAACCCGTCGTCGCAATGAACGCGCCCGAAGCGGCGGATATCGACCGGCCACAGATCCATCGGCGGCTCGCCGCCGGCCACCCATTCGGCGAGCGCCTTGCCCGCTCCGCCCGCCGAGGTGATGCCGAAGGCGTTGAAGCCCGCCCCGACGAAGAAATTCTTCACCTCGGGCGCCTCGCCGAGGATGAAATTGCCGTCGGGCGTGAACGATTCCGGGCCGTTGATCAGCTGCTTGACGCCGGCCGTGGCGAGCGCCGGCACGCGGGCGAGCGCCTGTTCCATCATTGGCTCGAAATGGTCCCAGTTCGAATCGAGCAAGGTGAAATGGAAACCCGGCGGAATGCCGTCGACCGCCCAGGCGATGGGGTTGGGCTCGTAGCCGCCCATGACGAGACCGCCGACCTCTTCCTTGAAATAGATCAGGCGGTCGGGGTCGCGCAGCGTCGGCAGGTTGCGCGGCAGGCCGGGAATCGGCTCGGTGATCAGATACTGGTGCTGGACCGATTGCAGCGGCACCGAAACCCCGGCCATGCGGCCGATCTCCTTCGCCCACTGGCCGCCGCAATTGATCACCGCTTCGCAGGCGATATCGCCGGCGGCGGTTACCACGCCGACGGCGCGACCGCGTTCGACCTTGATCGCGGTCACCGCGCAATCCTCGATAATTTTCACCCCGGCCATGCGCGCACCCTTGGCCAGCGCCTGGGTAATGTCGGACGGGCCGGCCTGGCCGTCGGTCGGCAGGAAGACCGCGCCGACAAGATCGGCAATATCCATCGCCGGCCATAGCTTCTGCGCCTCGGCCGGAGACAGCAGCTCGACCGCAAGGCCGAAGCTGTGCGCCGTCGTCGCCTGGCGCTTGAGTTCGATCATGCGGTCGGGCGTGCAGGCAAGGCGCAGGCCGCCATTGCGCTTCCAGCCGGTGGCAAGCCCGGTTTCCGCCTCCAGCCGTTCATAGAGATCGACACTGTGGGTCAGCAGCCGAGTGATGTTGGCCGAGGTGCGCAGCTGGCCGACCAGACCGGCGGCGTGAAAGGTCGAACCGCTGGTGAGCTTGGCGCACTCCAGCAGCACGATATCGCGCCAGCCGCAGCGGGCTAGATGATACGCGGTCGAACAGCCGATGATGCCGCCGCCGATGATCACCGCGCGGGCATGGGTCGGAAGGGCGGTCATTTGCTGTCCCAATGTTGCTGGAAATCAGCCCAGGCCCGCTCGTAACGCGCGAGGTTCACCTCGCTGTAACGCACGAAATCATGTTCGATATCGCTGTGAATCTCTGCGGTTAAGCTCCACATGCCTTCGCGCAGAAGGGCGGCGCACTTCATCGCTTCGTAGCGGCGGCGCAAGTCGTCGCCGGCCGGCCGCTCGAAATAGGCCTCGAGCAGCGCGGTTTCCTCGGCCGGCGAAAACTCCGCGTTGGCGGCGAGGCCGCTGAGGTCGAATAGCGGCGAACCGAAGCCCCCGTAATCCCAGTCGATGAGCCAGATGCGCCGGCCGGCGTCGATGAAATTCGCCGGCAGCAGGTCGTTATGGCCGAAGACGAGATCGACCGGCCCGATTTCGGCCTCGAGCTGCTCGGCCGCAGCCAGCCAACGCCCGAGATCGCCCGTTCGTCGCGAATTGCCGGCACGCAAGGTCGCCGCATAATCGCGGATGACGTGAAAGACCCAGAAGGCGAGCACGGCGCCGCGCACGAATTTCGGCATCTCGCGGTGGCAACGGCGAACGACCGGCACGATGCGGGCGAGCATCGCCGGCGCGCGCATGTCGGCCGCCGTCAGCGTCTTGCCCTCGACGTAATCCATCACCATCACATCCGGCTCGTCATAAACGATTTCGGGCGACAGGCCGGCGGCGTGCGCGGCGCGGGCGGCGGCGAGCACGCCGAAGCGCATCAACCCATGCACCGGCACGTCGCCGCCCAGGCGGACGACGAATTTGCGGCCGCGATCTCTGACCGTGAAATTGCGGTTGGTCATGCCGCCGCCCAGCGGCTCGGGCGCAACCGGGCCCGACCAGCATGGCAACCGCGCCACGCGCAAGGTTTGTTCGTCAGCCGTCATGAAGTCGGAATCTCCGGTGCTCAAATCCGCGCCCCGTTGCGCCGGCTAACGCTTGCGCCAGGCCTGGGTGCGGCGCTGCAGCCCGCGCGTCACCAGCGCATGCGTAAGCCGCACCGCAGCGGAGGTGTAGACGATCATCATCGCCATTGCCGCAGCGGCCGCAATCGTCCCGGAATCTTCCATGCTGACCACGGCGATCGAGGCGAGCTTGGTGTCGGTCGAATAGATGAAGATCACGGCCGATACGGTGGTCATGGCGTTGACGAACATGTAGATGCTGATGTCGAAGATCGCCGGCAGGCAGACCGGCACGCTCACCTTCCAGAACGTACGATAGAACGGCACCTTGAGCGAGGCCGACACGGCCTCGAATTCGGGATCGAGCTGCTTGAGGGCGGTCGTCGCCGTGAGATGGCTGACGGTGTAGAAATGCGCCACCGTGTTGACCACCAATATCCCCATCGTCGCGTAAATGAAACCGAGCGGATTGGCCGGATGGTTGAAGAAGAAAATATAACCGAGGCCAAGCACCAGCCCCGGCACCGCCAGCGGCAGCATGGCGAGGAACTGCACGACGCCGCGACCGACGGCGAAGCCCTTGGTTTTCTCGATCAGATAAGCGCCGGTGAAAATGATCGCCGTGCCGACGACGGCCGTCCATGCGGCCATGACGATCGAGTTCCAGTACGACGACCAGCCGGCGCTATCGGTTCGGGCGAAATCGTAATTGACCAATGTCAGCGACAGATTATAGGGCCAGAACTGGATCAGCGACGCCCAGGCGGCGACGGCGAGCACGCCGACAATCAGCGATGCGACGACCGCGCAGAACGCGAACATCAGCCAGTCGAAACTCGCCTTCGGCTTCGGCTCCAGCGGAACGGCGCGCGCCGATAGCTGCGCCACCTGCCGGCGCTGGATCAGCCGGTCGGCAAGAAAGGCGAGCGCCGCCGGCGTCAGCAGCACCATGCCGACGACCGCGCCCATCTCGAAATTCTGCTGGCCGATGACCTGCTTGTAGATATCGGTCGCCAGCACGTTGAACCGCCCGCCGATCACCTTCGGAATGCCGAAATCGGTGATCACCAGAGTGAAGACGACAAACGAGGCGCTGATCACGCCGTACTTGGCCCCCGGCAGCGTAACGGTGAAAAAGATCCGCCACCGGGAGGCACCGAGAGATTCCGCCGCTTCGTAAAGGCGCGCATCGGCCGTCGCCAGCGCCGTGACAAGAATCATCAACGCATGGGGAAAACAGTAAAACACTTCGGCGATGACGATGCCGAGGGGGCCGTAGATCGACTGCCCGAACAACAGCGATTTGAGTAGGCCCTGATTGCCGAAAAGATAGATGAACGAGATCGCCGACAGAAGCGACGGGGCCAGAATCGGGATCAGCGCCAGGGCGCGAAACATGCCCTTGGCGCGCATGCAGCTGCGCGTCAGCCCATAGGCGTAGATAAAGGCGAGCGGCACCGTGATCGCCGTCGACAGGAAGGCGACGTAGAAGCTGTTATTGATCGAATAGGACAAGGCCGGGTTAGAGAAATAGGCCGCATAGTTGGCGAGGCCGATGAAGACGCCATCCTGGTTTTGGAAACTTTTGGACAGCAGCGCCCAGAGCGGCAAGGCCACGGTAACGATCAGCCAGACCGCGAAGGCGGCAAGCGCGACGCGCGCAATCCAGTCGTCGCGGCCCAGCACCTTGCGGACGCGCGGGGGTTCGCTCGAAGCGCCGGCAAGAAGGGTCGCCATCGGGCTCCCTAGCTCCTGCCGAAAACCCGGATGCGGTCGGCCGGCAGCGCCACGGTCAGACGCCTGCCAACAGCCATCTCGAAGTCACGCATCAGGTTGATCGAAAAATCGGCGACGATCTCGGCCCCGCCATCGGCCGCGATCCTGAGGGTGGCGCGGCAGAACGAACCGAGAAAATCCAGCTCGGCGATCTTCACTGACAGCGAATTCGGCGTCGTCGGGTCGACATTGCGCACGCTGACGTCCTCGGGCCTGACGCAGGCCCGCACCGGATCGCCGACAGCAAGACCGTCGGTGACGCCGCAGGCGAACTCGGCCTGCCCCAGCCGAACCCGGCCGGGGGCGACCAGCACGCCGTCGAGAAAATTCATCGACCCGACGAAATCGGCGACGAACGCCGACGCCGGATGGCGGTAGATGTCCATCGGCGAGCCGATCTGCTCGATCACACCCTGGTTCATCACCACGATGCGATCGGCCAT
>JACQAF010000266.1 GCA_016195145.1 Rhodospirillales bacterium | reverse complement strand
GGGCATCGGCGGGGTATTGCGGCCGGGGATCGTCCACCGGCTCGACAAGGACACCAGCGGCCTGATCATCGCCGCCAAGACCGATATCGCCCATCGCAGCCTGACTGGGCAGTTCGCCGCGCGCACGGTGGAGCGGGTCTATGCGGCGCTGGTCTGGGGCCGGCCGCGTACGCCCACCGGCGAGATTTCCGGGGCCATCGGCCGTTCGCGCGGCGACCGCAAGAAGATGACGGTGGTCGCCCGCGGCGGCAAGGCAGCGCTTACCCGCTACACGGTCATCGCCGATTTCGCCGGCGGGGCGATCAGTCTGCTCGAATGCAGGTTGGCGACCGGGCGTACCCATCAGATCCGCGTTCATCTCGCCGCCGCCGGCCATCCCCTCGTCGGCGACCCCCTTTATGGCCGCCCCAGCCACCGGCGCAAGGCCCTGCCACCGGTAGCCGCAGCCGCCGTGGCCGCCTTCAATCGGCAGGCGCTCGATGCCTTTGTGCTCGCCTTCATCCACCCGACAAGCGGCAAGAGATTATCCTTCATGAAGAAATATAGTAATGATATTAAATTATTAATAAGTAAATTAGAAAATATCTAAGTTAAGCTAGGAAACCGCCACAATCGCGCTTATTATTAGGAGCGCGAGGGGTCAGGAAACGCACCGAAACGGAACACGCCCGCCGTCATTAGACAGCGGGCACTCGGCCTATACCTCGGCGTCGAGGAGCATCTCGGCATCCTGGGATAGAGCGGGCGAGCAACGGCAGAAGGGGACGGGTTCGGCGTGAGCAGAGATTCGGCAAGAGTGCGGTCGTCAATTCCCGTGTTCAGCGCGGAGGGGAATCTGTCGCGGTATTTGCGCGAGATTCGCAAATTCCCGCTGCTCGAACAGGAAGAGGAATACATGCTCGCCAAGCGCTGGCGCGAGCATGACGACACCGAGGCTGCCCATCGTCTGGTGACCAGCCACCTGCGGCTGGTGGCGAAAATCGCCATGGGGTATCGCGGCTACGGTCTGCCGCTGGCCGAACTCATCTCCGAAGGCAATGTCGGCATGATGCAGGCGGTCAAGCGCTTCGATCCCGAACGCGGCTTCCGCCTCGCCACCTATGCGATGTGGTGGATCCGGGCGGCGATCCAGGAATACATCCTGCATTCGTGGTCGCTGGTCAAAATCGGCACCACGGCGGCGCAGAAGAAACTGTTCTTCAACCTGCGCAAGATCAAGGGCCAGATGCGCCAGATCGAGGAAGGCGACCTCAGCCCCGAGGTGGTCAAGAAAATCGCGCGCGAGCTGAGCGTCAACGAAGACGAAGTCATCAACATGAACCGGCGCCTGGCCAGCGCCGACCATTCGCTCAACGCTCCCTTGCGCAACGAGGGCGAGGGCGAATGGCAGGACTGGCTGGTCGACGAGACCGAGAACCAAGAGGTCAAGCTTGGCGAATCGGAAGAAACCGACCGGCGCCAGAAAATGCTCACCCGCGCCCTCGGTTCGCTCAACGAGCGCGAGCGCCATATCCTGAGCGAGCGGCGCCTGCGCGAAGATCCGGCGACGCTCGAAGATCTTTCGCAGACCTACGGCATCAGCCGGGAACGCGTCCGCCAGATCGAGGTGCGTGCTTTCGAAAAACTGCAGAAAGCGATCAAGGCCTATGCCATCGAGGATACGCCCCAGCATCGCCCCGACGCCTGAGGGGCCGGCGCGTCACCTATCGGCGTTGCCGACTTCGGGCCCCCATTCCTTGATCAGCGTTTCCTGACGACGGCGCAATTCGCGCTGGCGCATATCGACGCCGAGATCGGCCAGAACCACCGCCAGCGACGGCATGACGATATATATCGCCCAGCCGATCGCCGCGGCCCCATAGACGACCAACCATGCGTAGACGTCGTTGAGGATCGGCCGATTCTTCGCCAGCGTATCGATCCCGTAGGGGAGCATCGCGGCGACACTCAGCGCACCAACGGAAATCGCGGCGTATTTCTCCGGATCGCGATCGACGATCAATGCGACGATCGTCGGCGCGAAGCCGCCGAGCGCGAACAGGAAGAGCGGCGGCGAGACGATCGCCAGTCCGCCTACCCCGCCGATAGCGAGAAACCACATCAAGCCGCGCGCCAGACGATCCGTGCCGCTGCTCGTTTTCCTGGAGATTTTTTGCTGGGTTTTCTTCATAGCGCCTTCATCCACAACACAGCGAAGGTGACGAGCGAAGCCACCACGGCGGCGAATAACGCGGCAAATTCGTGCCCGGAGCGCCGCGCCGAGGTGGTTCGCGCCTCGGCACGCGTGACCCCGTCGACAATTTCGTGCTCCGCCGTCGCATACTCGGCGCGCGCCCCCCTGAATCCGTCCTGATCCTGCTGGCGCAGTTGAGGATTGTCGGCCAGGTCGAGAAGCTGCGGTAGATTCCCCTGTCGGGAGACGCGGTCGAGATCGCTCAGCAGTTGCGCCCGCAAAGCGCGGTAATGAAAGGCCTCGATTGCCGGCCGTATGAGCTTGGCGCACCACCCGGCGATGCCGGGAAGCGCCGTGGGTCCGTAGCGTTCCTGCAGGCGGGCGAGCAGTTTCAGCATGCCGATCGCGGCGTGGGAATCGAGATGGGTCGGCGTTAACAACGCCAGCAGTCGGTCGGAATCGGCTTGCACGCGGGCGGCAAGAAACGCGGCGATGTGGCGGTCGATCGGGTTGCTGTCGGCATGCCCTTCCTTAGCGGCCACTTCGAGCGCCGGCAGGATGTCGGCCGGTTCGCCGACCCAGTATCGCGCGGCGAGCGGACTGCGGCACGGCAGGTTCGGATTAAGTTCGTAAAGGCAGCGCTCGATCCCCTGGCCAAGATTTGAATCTTCGATCCAGCGCCCGAGCCGCTCGCTCGCCACCGACAGCGCCAAAGCCCGTTTGCCGAGTATGGTTTGCGCCGCCAGCCACAATGCCGGTAGCTTGGAGCGGAACAATTCGCCGAAAATCTGCGCGCCGCCCGGCTTCTGCAGGGCAAGAGCGAGGGCGGTGCCCAACCCGTCCTGATGCACGCTCAGGCCCTGATAGCGAATCGGCGCCGCCGGATCGAGCGCGATCGAGGCGCGCGCGATGTGAAGAGATTCGATCGCCCGCCGGCCGATACCCACGTTGTTGACCGGAACCGCCTGATCGAGCGCATCGGCGGCGCGCTGGTCGCCGAGATCGCGGCGCACCCATTCATGCACGGTGCCCGCGCGCAGCTCCTTCGACGCCGCCTCGGATTCCTTGGCCAGCGCCTGGGCGAGATCGCGGGCGGTCCATAATTCCCGCTGGCCGAGCCGGAACGGAACGCGCGATCGCGCCGCCGGCGCGCTGCCGCGCAGCGATTGCTGGCGTTTGCCGTCGAGCCACAGCTTGAGCTGTTCGAGCGTCCATCGCTCGCCCGGGCTGTCGTTGATCAACCCATACAGGCATTCGGAAATCGCTGGCGGCAGGCTGCGCGTATCGACGAGCGCGTCGATCGTCCCGGAGCGGATACGCCGCTCCAGCAACTGGTCGGGATGAAGGTTAGCGCCCGGCACCCGCCCCATGAGGAGAGTGAGCATGGTCATGCCGACCGCGAACATGTCGTCGGCGCGGGTGCCCGTCCCGCGGCCTTCGGGGTCGGCCATCGCCCCTTCGATGGTTTCGAACTGCGGCGGTTGATCGAATCCCGGCGGGGCGCTGGCGCATGGCCCCAGCACCAGACGGGTGCGGGCGCGATCGAGGAAATAGAGATTGTCCGGGCGGATCGCGCGATGGGTGAGGTTGCGCTGAAACATTTCGCCGAGCGCGGTAACCGCCGGTTGAAGAAACGCCGCGACCACGCTAGCCGGATCCATCGGCGGCCGTGTCGCCGTCACCGAAGGGAGGACCCGGCCGCCTTCCGGCATCTCGAAAACGATGGCGAGGCGCAAACCGACAGCGCCCGGCCAGACGACCGGGCCGAAGTCGAGCAGGCGCAGGATGCCGACGCGACCGAGGCCGCGCAGCGCGCCAGCCACCTCCAGGCGCGGCGGTAGGTCGGCGCCGCAGATCATGGCCACGCACGGGTCGCCATTGGAAAACCCGTCTTCGCCGGCAAAGGCCGGCACCGTCGGCGTCGACAGATCGGGGATTGGCCGGTGGGGATAAATGGAAAAGCGGCGGCCAAGCTCAACCTTGGCTGCGACCGGCCCCCCGCTGCCTGCGGGCGAAGCGCTATCACGCTTGGGGTCGCCGGCCTTGGCCATAGGCGATGCGGCGGCGGCGGGCTTTGCCGCCGCGCCAGCTGCCGCGCGCGAAGTCATCTGTTCCTGTACCGCCACTCCGGCCCCGCTACCTCTCTTACCCGACCCTCCGACATACACCAGGGTTGGCAAAGATAAGGTTAACAGTGCGCCTCAATCGGCGAACGGGTCGCGGACGAGGATGATGTCGGCCCGTTCCGGGCTGGTCGACAGAAGGGAAACCGGCGCGTCGATCAGTTCCTGGATACGGGCGACGTATTTGATCGCCGCCGCCGGCAGATCCGCCCAGGAACGGGCGCCGCGGGTGCTTTCCTGCCAGCCGGGAAAGATCTCGTAGACCGGCTCGACCGCCGCCTGGGCGGCCGTCGATGCAGGGAACCGATGCAGGGTTTCGCTGCCGCGGCGATAGGCAGTGCTGATCTTGATCTCGGCGAAGCCATCGAGCACGTCGAGTTTGGTCAACGCGATGCCGCGGATGCCGCCCACCCGGATCGCCTGACGCACCATAACCGCGTCGAACCAGCCGCAACGGCGCGGCCGTCCGGTCACGACGCCGAATTCCTGCCCGCGTTCGCCGAGCAGCCGGCCGGTTTCGTCGGTGAGTTCAGTCGGGAACGGACCGCTGCCGACCCGCGTCGTATACGCCTTGGTGATGCCGAGCACGAAACCCGTCGCGCCCGGCCCGACGCCGGCTCCGACGGCCGCCTGCGCCGCCACCGTGTTCGACGAGGTGACGTAAGGATAAGTGCCGTGATCGACGTCGAGCATCGCGCCCTGCGCGCCCTCGAACAGGATGCGCGTGCCGGCGCGGCGCGCTTCGTTGAGCCGGTCCCACACCGGATCGGCGAAGGGCAGGATTTTCGGCGCGATCTCGGCCAGTGCCGCGCGCAGCGCCTTGCGGTCGATCTCGGGATGGCCGAGACCGCGCCGCAGCGCGTTGTGGTGCAGCAGCAGCTCGTCGAGCTTCGCCTCGATGGTCGGCCCGTCGGCCAGATCGCAGACCCGGATCGCGCGCCGCGCCGTCTTGTCCTCGTAAGCGGGGCCGATGCCGCGCCCGGTGGTGCCGATCTTCTCCGCGCCGCGCGCTTCCTCGCGCAGCCGGTCGATCTCGCCGTGCAGGGGCAGAATGAGCACCGCGTTTTCCGCCACCTTCAGGGTGTCGGGGGTGATCGTCACCCCTTTGACGCGGATCTTCTCGATCTCGGCCATCAGCGCCCACGGATCGACGACCACGCCATTGCCGATGATCGACAGCTTGCCCGGCCGCACGACGCCCGAGGGCAGCAGGCTCAGCTTGTAAACCTGCCCGTCGATGACCAGCGTATGGCCGGCATTGTGCCCGCCCTGGAAACGCACCACGATTTCGGCGCGCTCGGACAGCCAGTCGACGATCTTTCCCTTGCCTTCGTCGCCCCATTGGGCGCCAACGACGGTAACATTGGCCATGAATCAGGACACTTTCTGCGGCGCACCGCTGACCAGAACATGCGAACACAAAAGCCGGCGCGCCTCGGCCGCCGGATCGGAAACCGGCGCAAGCCCGGCCACCGTCGCCCAGCCTTCGGCCCGCGACTTGACCCCGGCCGCAATCGACGCGCCGTAGGGGATGAACAGCCGGCGAGGCGGCGCCGGCGGCGGCAGGACGCGCAGGATCGAATCCATGAACAGGGTGAAGCCCGTCGCCGGCTCGCCCTGCCCGACCTGCAGATCCTCGCCGGCGAGATAGAGCCCGCCGCGACCGAGTTCGCCCTGGGCGCGATCGGCGAACAAGGTGAAGCACAAACCGCGATGATATTCGAAATTACGATTCTCGACCGGATCGGCGCTAAGCGCCAGATCGGGCGCCGCCTGACGGATAAGGCCTACAACGTCGGCGAGGCGGCGC
>JACQAF010000275.1 GCA_016195145.1 Rhodospirillales bacterium | reverse complement strand
GGCGCTGACGCACGCCTTGGGCGCCGCGCCGGCCGAAGTGCTGACGGCGCGCGACGTGCTTGCCGTGTTTGCGAGCGAGGACGAGGTGCGGTCGCTCGAGCCCGACATGGCGGCGCTCGCGGCGCTCGACGGGTTCGCGGTGATCGCCACTGCGCCGGGCCGTGGCAAGGTCGATTTTGTTTCGCGCTTTTTCGCGCCCAAGCAGGGCATCCCCGAGGACCCGGTCACGGGGTCGGCCCACTGCACGCTGGCGCCCTATTGGGCGAAGCGCCTCGGCAAGAAGACGCTGTCGGCGCGGCAGATCTCGCCGCGCGGCGGCGAGCTGATTTGCGAGGATCGCGGCGAGCGGGTTAAGATCGCCGGCCGCGCGGCGCTCTATCTCGAAGGAACCATACATGTCTGAACTCGCCACTCTCCGCCAGGCGTCGGGCGACGACATGGCGGCGGTGCGCGCGTTGTTCGAGGTCTATGGCCGTTCGCTCAATTACACGATGTGTTTCGAAGGATTCGGCGAGGAACTTGCGACGCTGCCGGGATTCTACGCCCCGCCGCGGGGCCGTCTTCTCCTCGCCGAGGCCGACGATCGGCCGGTCGGCGTCGTCGCGCTCCGGCCGCAGGGCGACGATGCGTGCGAGATGAAGCGGCTCTATGTCGAACCCGCGCATCGCGGCGGCGGGCTTGGGGTGCGGCTCGCCCGCGCTATCGTCGAGGAAGGGGCGCGGGCGGGCTATCGCGCGATCCGGCTCGAAACCCTCGATTCGATGACGGCGGCGATGGCGATCTATCGCGGGCTCGGTTTTCGCGAAACGCCGGCGACGCGGGCCGGCATCCGCTGTTTCGAGCGCCCGCTGGCCTGAACGCGGCTATCTAGGCGGCGAAGATCATGCACGTGGTCGTCGCGTGGGCGCAAAGCCGCCCGGCGGCGTCGTAAAGCTTGCCCTCGGCGGTCGCCTGGCGGTTGCCGCGATAGATCACGGTGCCTTCGCACCGTGCTTCGCCGCTGTCGCGGGTCAGGGGGCGGACGAAGTTCACCTTGAATTCGAGCGTCGTGTACACGAGGCCGGCCGGCAACGTCGAATGCACGGCGCATCCCATGGCGCTGTCGAGCAGCGTCGCGGCAACCCCGCCGTGCACCGTGCCGATCGGATTGTAGAGATGCTCGCCGCAGGAAAGGATAAAGACGGCGCGGCCTTCGCCCACATCGGCGAGGCGGAAGCCGAGCGTCGCGGCGATCGGCGGCTGCGGTATGGCGCCCTCGACGATGGCGCGCAGGAACTCGATGCCGGGCTGGCCGCGCCCGGTGCGCGCGGTCTCCAGCGGGTCGTGCCAGGTGATGACGCGCTGTCGCGCAAGGCCGTCGTTCACGGTTATCGCTCCATATTGATTTTAATATAGGACTTATTATATCCATGTAAGTTGTAAAGAGAAACTCATATTGGTATATTCGGGGCATGAAAATGACCCGATTCGCCGGCTGGAATTGCACCGTGGCGCGCAGCCTCGACGTGATCGGCGAATGGTGGACAATGCTGATCATCCGCGAGGCGTTTCTCGGCACGCGCCGGTTCGCCGATTTTCAGGCCAATCTCGGCATCGCGCGCAATGTCCTGACGGTGCGTCTCCGGCGGTTGGTCGAGCGCGGCATTCTCGAAAAACGCCGCTATCAGGACCGGCCGCCGCGCGCCGAGTACCGCCTCACGGCCAAGGGCAGGGATCTTCTGCCGGTGCTGGTCGCCTTGATGGAATGGGGCGACCGGTGGGAATCGCTGCCGGCGGGGCCGTCGGTCGTGCTGCGCGACCGCGCGACAGGAGCGCCGGTCCAGCCGGCGCTGACCGACCGGCGCAGCGGTCGCCCGATCGATACGGCGAGCGTGCTGGCTGCCCCCGGGCCGGGGGCCGATCCGGCGCTGCGGGCCCGCCTGACCGCTTGGGCGAAAGACTGCGAGGCGCGGCGGTCGCCGGCGGCAGGCGGCTGAGCCTCGGCCTTTCGGCGTTAATTTTCCGGCGCAAGAAGCGGGTGGCGGGCGGCGCCCGGGGCGCTAGACTTCTCCCCAGGTGCCGACCTTCCGGCGCACCGGATCGGATGGAGAGGCCCGTGCCCAGCGATTACGCCCGCATCGAACAGGCCCTTGTCTATATCGCCGGCCGCGTCGCCGAACAGCCGGAGCTTGACGTCGTGGCGCGCGAGGTCGGCCTGTCGCCATTCCATTTCCAGAAACTGTTCACGCGCTGGGTCGGCGTCAGCCCGAAGAAGTTTCTGCAATACCTCACCCTCGAACGGGCCAAGACATGCCTCACCGCCTCGGCGAGCGTGCTTGATGCGGCCTACGATTCGGGCCTGTCGGGGCCGGGGCGGCTGCACGATCTGTTCGTTGCGCACGAGGCGGTGACGCCGGGCGAGTTCAAGCGGCGCGGCGCGGAGCTGACCATTGCCTATGGCTGGGCGGACTCGCCCTTCGGCGACGCCCTGATCATGACTACGCCGCGCGGCATTTGCGGGCTCGCCTTTGTCGCGCAGGATGGCCGCGAGGCGTGTTTCGCCGACATGACCGGGCGCTGGCCGCTGGCCCGATTCGTCGAATCCCCGGCCGAGGTGCGCCGCCTCGCCCGCGACGTTTTCGCCGACGATCCGGCGGCGCGCGGGCGGCTCAAGCTCGTGCTCTACGGCACGCCATGGCAGATCAAGGTGTGGGAGGCGCTGCTGCGCATCCCGCTCGGCGCGCTCGTGTCCTACGAGGGGCTGGCCGAACAGGTGGCGTCCTTGCGCGCCTCGCGCGCCGTCGGCACCGCGGTCGGGGCGAATCCGATTTCCTATCTCGTGCCGTGCCACCGGGTGATCCGCAAGACCGGCGCGATCAGCAACTATCACTGGGGCCGGGCGCGCAAGCTGGCGTTGATCGGCTGGGAAGCGGCGGCGGCCGAACGCCGCTTCGCCATGGCCGGGGAATAGGACCGTCCGGCCGGCTTGCGCCTTTCTGGCTATCGAACCGCAGGAAACGACCTGCTAGTCTCGCCCCCGGATCGCCAAATCAGGGGAGTCGACGACGCATGGCCGGCAAGACGAAGTCTGCGCACAAGATCGCGGTTATTCCGGGCGACGGGATCGGCAAGGAAGTCGTGCCCGAGGGCCTGCGCGTCCTCGAGGCGGCGGGGCGGAAGTTCGGCATATCGTTCGACTTCACGCATTTCGACTGGAGCTGCGAGAACTTCGCCAAGACCGGCCGGATGATGCCCGAGGACGGGATCGATGAGCTGCGCAACTTCGAGGCGATCTATCTCGGCGCAGTGGGCTTTCCCGGCGTGGCCGACCATGTGTCGCTGTGGGGGCTCCTGATCCCGATCCGGCGCAATTTCCGCCAGTACGTCAACCTGCGCCCGGTGCGCCTGCTTAAGGGGCTCGATTCGCCGCTCACGAACCGCGGACCGGCCGATATCGACATGGTCATCGTGCGCGAGAACGTCGAGGGCGAGTATTCCGAGATCGGCGGCCGCCTCAACAAGGACACCGAGGACGAGCTCGCCGTGCAGCAGGCGGTGTTCACCCGCAAGGGCTGCGACCGCATCATGCGCTACGCCTTCGAGCTCGCCCAACGCCGGCCGAAGAAGCACGTCACCTCGGCGACCAAGTCGAACGGCATCTCGATCAGCATGCCGTACTGGGACGAACGCTTCGCCGCGATGAAGAAGAACTACGCCGACATCCGCACCGACCAGTACCATATCGACATCCTGTGTTCGCACATGGTCCGCCATCCGGACTGGTTCGATGTTGTCGTCGCCTCCAACCTGTTCGGCGACATCCTGTCCGACCTCGCGCCGGCCGTCGCGGCGGGGATCGGCATCGCGCCCGGCGCCAACATCAACCCCGAAAAAACCCATCCCTCGATGTTCGAGCCGGTGCACGGTTCCGCCCCCGACATCGCCGGCAAGGGCGTCGCCAATCCGATCGGCCAGATCTGGACCGGGGCGATGATGCTCGACCACCTCGGCCATCCCGAGGCGGGCGCTGCCGTGGTCGCGGCGATCGAGAAGGTGATCGCCGAGACGCCGCTGCGCACCGCCGATATCGGCGGCAAGACGAAGACCTCGGAAATGGGCAAGGCGATCGCCGACGCGGTGTAGGCCGATGACGACGCACGATCTTTATCTCGACGACATGACGGTCGGCCAACGCTTCGAAAGCCGCGGCTACACCTTCACCGAATCCGACATCATCGATTTCGCGCTGCGTTTCGATCCGCAGCCCTTCCATATCGACGTCGAGGCGGCGAAGGCGACGCAATATGGCGGGCTGATCGCCAGCGGCTTTCATACCCTGGCGATCGCCTTCCGGGTGCTTTATCAGACCGGGTTCCTGATCGGCGGCAATCTCGGCGCGCCGGGAATCGACGAGCTGCGCTGGGTGAGGCCGGTGCGTCCGGGCGATACGCTGCGCACCGTGGCCGAGGTGAAGGAAATCATCCCGTCCACCTCCAAGCCCGATCGCGGCATCCTCAAGCTCGGCGTCCAGGCGGTTAACCAGCGCAGCGAGGCGGCGATGACCGCGACCTTCGTCATCATGGTCAAACGGCGGCGCGGATAGCCCGCGCCCGAGGTTTTCCCAAATCGCAACCCAGGGGCACGGCGATGCTGACGGTTTTGCTGCTGATCGGCTCGAACGTTTTCATGACCTTCGCCTGGTACGGCCACCTCAAATTTCCCGTCGTGCCGCTGTGGAAGGTGATCGTCATCAGCTGGGCGATTGCGTTTTTCGAGTACTGCCTGATGGTGCCGGCCAACCGTTACGGCTACGGGCAGTTCACCGGCGCGCAGCTAAAGACGATCCAGGAAATCATCACCCTGTCGATCTTTGCCGGCTTCTCGATTCTCTATCTCGGCGAGGCGCTTCGCTGGAACCATCTCGCCGGATTTGCCTGCCTGGTCGCCGCCGCCTTTTTCATGTTCCAGAAATAGGCGCCGCGCCGGTAGTCGGTCGCGGCGTTTTGCCGCAAACGCATTCGCTTTTCCCGTTGCGGGCCGCCGGCGACATCTCTATTGTCCGCGGCGGGCCAGGACCTCCCAACGGGTCCCGGCTATTCTGGAAGGAATAGCGTTATGCACATGACCGCCAAACCGGCCACACGGCCGCAATCCCCCAATTTCTCTTCTGGTCCCTGCGCCAAGCGTCCCGGCTGGTCGCTTTCGTCGCTGACTGGTGCCTGCGTCGGACGCTCGCACCGATCGAAGGACGGCAAGGCCAAGCTGGCCGAGGTCATCGACCGGACGCGCGCCGTACTCGGCGTGCCCAAGAGTTACCGCATCGGCATCGTACCCGCCTCCGACACCGGGGCGGTCGAGATGGCCTTGTGGTCGCTGCTCGGGCCGCGCCGGGTCGATCTTCTCGCCTGGGAAAGCTTCGGCGAAGGCTGGGCGACCGATGCGGTCAAGCAGCTCAAGCTCAAGGACGCCCGCGTGCTCAACGCGCCCTATGGCCGGCTGCCCGATCTCGGGCGGGTCGATTTCGCCGGCGATGTGGTCTTTACCTGGAACGGCACGACCTCGGGCGTGCGGTCGCCGAACGGCGACTGGATTCCCGCCAATCGCCAGGGCCTGACCATCTGCGACGCCACCTCGGCCGCCTTCGCCATGGACCTGCCGTGGGACAAGCTCGATGTCACGACCTATTCCTGGCAAAAGGTTCTCGGCGGCGAAGGGCAGCACGGCATGCTCATCCTCTCGCCGCGCGCGGTCGAGCGGCTGGAAAGCTACGCGCCGCCCTGGCCCTTGCCGAAAATCTTCCGCCTGACCCAGGGCGGCAAGCTGATCGAGGGCGTGTTCAAGGGCGAGACGATCAACACGCCGTCGATGCTGTGCGTCGAGGACGCGATCGACGGACTCAAATGGGCCGAGGCGGCCGGCGGGCTCAAGGGCCTGATTGCGCGCTCGGAAGGTAACCTCGCCGCGGTCGAGGCGTGGGCCGCCCGCGCCGGCTGGGTCGGCTTTCTCGCCGAGGACAAGGCGGTTCGCTCCTGCACCTCGGTGTGCCTGAAGATCGTCGATCCGGCGGTCGCCGGCCTGCCGATCGAGGCGAAGGCGGCGTTCTCGAAACGCATGGTGGCGCTGCTCGAAGCGGAAAAAATCGCCTACGACATCGACGCCTATCGCGACGCGCCGCCGGGCTTGCGGATCTGGTGCGGCGCCACGGTCGAGCGCAGCGACCTCGAAGCGCTGTTTCCGTGGCTCGATTGGGCCTTCGCGGCGGCGAAGGCCGAAACCGCGGCGCCGGCCTCGGCCTGAACGCCGCCTCGCTCGCATCCGACCAACGCCTCCAGAAAGCACCGCACATGCCCAAGGTTCTTATCGCTGACAGCCTCAGCCCTCACGCCGTCGCCATCTTCAAGGCGCGCGGCATCGAAGCCGACGTCAAGACCGGCCTCAAGCCCGATGAGCTGAAACAGATTATCGGCATTTATGACGGGCTCGCCGTGCGCTCGGCGACCAAGGTCACGCCCGACATCCTCAACGAAGCCCGTCATCTCAAGGTGATCGGGCGGGCCGGCATCGGGATCGACAATATCGACGTCGCCGCCGCCACCCAGCGCGGCATCGTGGTGATGAACACGCCGTTCGGCAATTCGATCACCACGGCCGAACATGCCATTGCGCTGATGTTCGCGCTCGCCCGGCAGCTGCCGGCGGCCGACCGCTCGACCCAGGCCGGCAAGTGGGAAAAGAACCGCTTCATGGGCGTCGAACTGACCGGCAAGACGCTCGGCATCATTGGCTGCGGCAATATCGGCGCGATCGTCGCCGATCGTGCGCTCGGCCTCAGAATGAAGGTCATCGCCTATGACCCGTTCCTGTCGCCCGACCGGGCGCAGGTATTGGGCGTTGAGAAGGTCGAACTTGACCAGCTTTTGCCGCGCGCCGATTTCATCACCCTGCATACGCCGCTGACCGAGGCGACCAAGAACATCATCGACGCCAGGGCGCTGACCAAGACCAAAAAGGGCGTGCGCCTGATCAACTGCGCGCGCGGCGGGCTGATCGTCGAGGAGGACCTCAGGGCGGCGCTCGAATCCGGGCATGTCGCGGGCGCGGCGCTCGACGTCTTCCTGACCGAGCCGGCCAAGAATAACGCCCTGTTCGGCCGCGACGACGTGATTGCGACGCCCCATCTTGGCGCGGCGACCACCGAGGCGCAGGAGAACGTTGCCCTGCAGGTGGCCGAGCAGATGTCGGATTTCCTGCTCAGCGGGGCCGTAGTCAACGCGGTCAACATGCCGTCGGTAAGCGGCGAAGATGCGCCCAAGCTTCGTCCCTATATGGAGTTGGCCCAGCGCCTTGGCGGTTTCGTCGGCCAGCTCACCGACACCAATATCAAATCCGTCACCATCGAGTACGACGGCCATGTGGCGTCGCTCAACTGTCGCCCGCTGACGGCCTGCGTGTTGATGGGGCTGCTCCAGCCGCAGCTCGAAACCGTCAACACGGTCAACGCGCCGGTGGTGGCGCGCGAGCGCAATATCCGGGTGAGCGAAGTCCGCAACGACGAATCGGCCGATTACCAGACGCTGATCCGCGTCGTCGTCGAGGCGGAGGACCGCACGCGCCGCGTCGCCGGCTCGCTGTTCGGCCACGATAAGCCGCGGATGGTCGAGATCGAAGGCATCCAGATCGAGGCGGAATTCGCGCCGAACATGCTCTATGTCCGCAACCAGGACAAGCCGGGCTTCATCGGCAATCTCGGCCGCACGCTAAGCGACAGCGGCCACAACATTGCGACCTTCCATCTCGGCCGCACCGCCCAGGGCGCCGACGCGATCTGTCTTGTCGCCGTCGACCAGCCGATCAACGAAGGCACGCTCGCCAAGGTTCGCGGCATTCCCCTGGTGGTTAAGGCGCGGGGATTGCGGTTTTAGATATCGGAGATCCATCCATGCGTTCGGTTTTACGGGTAGTCATGAGCGCGGTCGCGCTGGCCGGCGTCGCCGCCCCGGCCGCGGCGTTCGAGCCGGTCGCAATCGCCGGCGTTCCGCGCGGCGCTGTCCTGTTGCGCGACGACCGCCAGACTCCGCCGGCGGTGATGGTTGGTGCGGGCGCAACATGGTTCGCTCTTCGTCTCGACGCGGGCCGACCGGTCCTCGCGCCGCGCCCCGGATATACGCCGCCGGCCGCGTCGCCCTTGCCGACCGACGGCCTGCCGCAAAGCACGGTCGCGGCCGGGGAGCGCGACATCGCCCGCGCCTGGTTCGCCCGGCCGACCGACCGTTATCGTCATGCGGTGCTCGGCGACGGGCTGGAAGGCGGGGCGCTGCGGGTTGAGCGACGCGACGGCACGACGGCCGAACTCGTTCTGCCCGACGATCAGGTGTTCGAAGACCTTGTGCCGCGTCTCGCCGATCTCGACGGCGACGGGCGCGATCATGTCGTCGTTGTCCGCACCACGGTTTCGGCCGGTTCGGCCTTGGCCGCTTACCGCCTCGGCCCGGCGGGGGTCGAAGAACGGGCGGCGACGCCGCCGATCGGCACGCCGTTCCGCTGGCTCAACCCGATCGGCATCGCCGATTTCGACGGCGACGGGCGGCTCGATGTCGCCGTCATTGTCCGTCCCCATCTCGACGGCGAGCTTAAGATCTACAGCTGGATCGACGGCCGGTTCGTCGAGCGGGTAAGCCGCGCCGGCTTCACCAGCCACGATATCTATTCACCGCGCCTCGACGCCGGCGCGGTCGGCGATTTCGATGGCGACGGCGTCGCCGATATCGCGGTCCGCACCATCGACCGCCGGTCGGTGGCGCTGATCGGCTTCGTCGGCGGCAAGCTGCGTATCGTCGCAAGCCCTGGCCATGACCGGGCGATTGTCGCGCCGCTGATCGCCGCCGACCTCGGCGACGGCCGGACGACGCTGGTCTATGGGCTCGACGACGGGCGCATCTTCGTCGCCCGGCCGCGTTAACCGGCGACCGTTCTTGCCCGCGTCCGGGCGCGCATAAGGCATTTAGCCTTTGCCCGCAGCCGCCAAAACGGCTAACTAGGGCACCCGGAAAGGGGCCTTCCCGCGATGACCGATCTTGCCCAGCGTGCGCTGCTGCCTGCCGGCCTGCGCGACATCCTGCCGCCCGAGGCGGAGGCCGAGGCCGTCTGTGTCGAGCGGCTGATGGGCGTCTGCGCCGCGCAAGGTTACGAGCGGGTCAAGCCGCCGCTGGTCGAATTCGAGGATAGCCTGCTCGCCGGAACCGGCGCGGCGATGGCCCCGCACACCTTCCGCCTGATGGACCCGGTGTCGCAGCGCATGATGGGCCTGCGCGCCGACATGACGCTCCAGGTCGCGCGCATCGCAGCGACGCGCCTCAAGGCCCGGCCGCGACCCTTGCGCCTGTCCTATGCCGGCCAGGTGCTGCGCGTGAAAGGCGACGATCTGCGCCCCGAGCGGCAGATCGGCCAGGTCGGGGCGGAGCTGATCGGCACCGACGCGGCGGCGGCCGATGCCGAGGTGGTGCTGGTCTCGTCGGCGGCGCTGGCGGCGGTCGGCGTGACAGGGCTGTCGGTCGATCTTTCGCTGCCGTCGCTGGTGCCGGCGGTGATTGCCGCCTATGGCCTGCGGGCCGATCGGGCAAAACGGCTGCGCACCGCGCTCGACCGCAAGGACGCGGCCGGCGTGAAGGCGCATGGCGGTGC
>JACQAF010000274.1 GCA_016195145.1 Rhodospirillales bacterium | reverse complement strand
GGCCGTATCGCGCTCATCACCGGGGCGACGCGCGGCATTGGCGCGGCGGTCGCCAAGCGCTTTGCCGCCGAAGGCGCGCATGTCGTGCTGATCGGCCGCACCGTCGGTGCGCTTGAGGAAATGGACGATGCCGTACGCGCCGCCGGCAGTTCGGCCACCCTGGTGCCCCTCGACCTCAACGAGCTCGAACGCATCGACCCGCTCGGCCCCGCCCTGCATCAGCGTTTCGGCAAGCTCGACATCCTGGTCGGCAACGCCGCCCTGCTCGGCTCGCTCACCCCGCTCTCCCACCATGACGCCAAGCTGTGGGACGAGGTGATGCGCGTCAACGTCACCGCCAACTGGCGGCTGATCCGCACGCTCGAACCCTTGCTGAAGCTGTCGGATGCCGGGCGCGCGATTTTCGTCACCTCGGGCGCGGCGCAGAAGGCCCAGGCTTATTGGGGCGCCTATGCGACGACCAAGGCGGCGCTCGACGCCATGGTCCGCACCTGGGCAGCCGAACTGGTCAAGACGCCGGTGCGCGTCAACCTGCTGAGCCCCGGGCCGATCCGCACCGCGATGCGCGCCCACGCCTTTCCCGGCGAGGACCCGGCGACGCTGCCGGCCCCCGACGCCGTAACCCACGCTTTCGTCGACCTCGCGGCGCCCGATTGCACCCGCCACGGCGAAACGGTTCGCGGCTACTGAGCGGCGGGCCAGCAAACACCGGAAAAAATGCCATGAAGCTTTATTCTCTGCCCCTGTCGCCTTACGCCGCGCGGGTTCGCGGCGCGATCTACGCCAAGGGCCTGCCGGTCGAAATCGCCACGCCGCCCGATGGCTGGCGCACCTCGCCCGAGTTTCGCGCGATCAATCCGATGCTGCGCATTCCGGTTCTGGTGCTCGATGACGGGGCGTCGATCCCGGAATCGGCGGTGATCGTCGAATATCTCGAAGACGCTTATCCTGGCCCGGCGCTTCGCCCGCGTTCGGCGACGGCGCTGGCGCGCGTGCGCCTAATCACCGCGGTCGCCGATCTCTATGTCATGCAGGCGATGATGCCGGTGTTCCATATGGCCGATGCGGCGACGCGCGACGAAACGGCGATCAAGGCGCAGTGCGCCAAGCTGGATACCGGTCTTGCGCAGCTCGATGGTCTGCTCGACGCGGGTGCCTATGCGCATGACGGGCGGCTGACCACGGCGGATGTCTGGCTGACCCCGGTGCGCTTCTCGCTCGACGCCCTGCTGGGTTTCGCCAACCTGCCGACCCTGCTCGACCGCCACAAGGCGGTTAAGGCCTATGCCGAAGTGGCCAAGCGCGATCCCGTCCTCGGGCGCATATGGAACGAGATGGCGGATGGTCTGAAGTCGTTCATGGCCAGCCGCGCCGAAAACCGGCCGGCGGAGCGCGCCAGCTAGGGTCAGGACTCATAACCAGAAGATGACGGTTGCGGCGAGATAGATAGCTGAGCGGAATGTATGGGCGCATCTGTCGTCGCGGGTTGCAATGCGCCGCCAGTCTTCGAACTTGGCAAAAAGGTTTTCGATTTTGCGACGGGTTTCGTAGAGAGCCTTACAATATTCGATAGGCATGCGGCCAATCAACCTTGGCTCATCGCCACTTTTCTAAGACTGGACGCCATGCGATGGGCTTTCAAATGGGTGGTGTCGATCATTAGAACTTTGCTGTTTTCTCATCGGGCGATGAACCGCTCAGAACGTTGCGGCCATCGACGCGGCTGACGCTCCGTGCCCTTGAGAAAGAGCAGTCCGGTCCGTTCAATCTGTTCCTCGGTGAGCCAAAACAAGCGTGACACGGGCAATCCTCCTTGCCACTGTGAATCACATCGAACGGCAGAGGGGAATCCTGATGTAGCAATGACGGCTCTGCGGAAAAGCGGACCATCCATGCTGACAATGAGTTACCCTACGATACGAGGCGACATGAATACCTTGTACGATACCATAGGCTTGAACTACGCGAACTTGCGTCAGCCTGACCCGCGGATAGCGCGGCAAATCGATGCAGCCCTGACCAACGCCAAAACTATATTGAACGTCGGGGCCGGTGGAGGGGCGTACGAACCCGCAGGTAGGCAGATTACGGCGATAGAACCTTCAGCCAAGATGATACAACAACGCCCTCCGTCAAACGCTACTATCATTCAAGGCAACGCCGAGGACCTGCCCTTTGATGACAAATCGTTTGATGCGGCAATGGCCGTCTTGACCATTCACCACTGGTCCGATCAGCCAAAAGGCGTCAAAGAGATGCGCCGCGTAACGCGCGGAAAAATCGTCTTTCTGACCTATGATCCGTCGTTCCGTGGTTTCTGGCTGGCGGATTACTTTCCAGCACTCGTGACTTTGGACGAGGAGCGGATGCCTCAGATGACAGACTATGAGACCTGGCTTGGACCTGTCGAAGTTTCATCTGTGCCGATCCCACATGATTGCGCAGACGGATTCTTGGCTGGTTACTGGCGGCGCCCTGCGGCCTACCTCGACGAGCGGGTTCGCGGCGCGATGTCATCTTTCTGGGCGTTGGGCGACGTTTCCGAAGGGCTGAGAAAGTTAGAGGCCGATTTGAAAAGTGGCTCATGGGAGCAGCGCTATTCCCATCTGCTTAATCTAGAATCTCTGGAATGCGGGTATCGGCTGGTCGAAACCAAGTGACTTACGGGAAAGCCGGTGCTTCCTGCAAGTTTTCGGGGCCTGAGTTGAGCTCAGACCCGTCAACTGTCAATTTTGCTCAGCTTATAGGCCCTGACCCTGGGTTTTAGCGCCGCAGCGCCGAAACTATCAACTAGGCCTTGTCGGCGAACGGGTTTTTCGTCGCGCGTAGCTGCAAGCGGACGACCACGCCCGGCAGGCCGAAGGTGTCGCGCAGGCTGTTGATCAGGTAACGCAGGTAATCCTCGGGCAACGTG
>JACQAF010000273.1 GCA_016195145.1 Rhodospirillales bacterium | reverse complement strand
CGTCGCCATCGATTCCGGGCTCGATCCGGGAAGCGTCGCCGACACGGAAATAGTCGGAAAATCCACCCGCGGCAGGGCCGCGACCGGCAGATACGCATACCCGATCATGCCGAAGATAAGGATCGCCGCCGTCAACAGCGTCGTCATCACCGGCCGGCGGATGCACATCTCTGGCAGGTTCATGAGCGTATCTCCCGTCCGGCGGCCGGCGGCTGGCCGGTCGGCGGTTGAATGACATTGACCCGCGATCCGTCGGTGAGGCGCAGATGGCCGTCGGTCACCACCCGTTCGCCGGCCCGCACGCCCGTTACGACCGTGATATCGCCATGCGCGCGGCCGACGGCGATCGGCCGGACTTTCACCCGGCTATCGGCTTCGATAACAAAAACGTAGAAACCGCTCTGGCCGGTCTGCACTGCGGCCGTCGGCACGACCAGCGCATCCGCCTCGACGCCAAGGGTCATCCGCACATTGACGAACTGCCCCGGCCACAGGCGGTTCTGCGCATTTTCGAACGTCGCCTTCAGGCCGATCGTTCCGGTCACCGCTTCGACCTGATTGTCGATGAAGGTCAGCATGCCTTCCTCGGGCGGCGATGATTGCCCGGGCAGAGCCGCGCTCACCGGCACCCTGCCCTGCTCGCGCGCGGTGCGGATCACGGCGAGCTGGCGCTCGGGAATAGTGAACGAAACATAGATCGGCCGCATCTGGGTAACGGTGACCAGCGGCGCCGTGTCGTTCGCCTTGACGTTGTTGCCGGGCTTGAGCGCGACCGCCCCGGTCTTGCCGGAGATCGGCGAGCGGATAACGGTGTAGCTCAGCGTCACACGCGCCGCTTCGGCCGCCGCTTCGCCGGAGCGAACGGTCGCCTCGAGCGCCAAGACCTCGGCCTGGATCTGTTCCAGCTTCTGGCGCGAGGTGAAGTCGCGCTGGACCAGCTCCTGTTGCCGTTTCATCTCCAGCATGGCGCGCCCGAACTGGGCGCGGTCGCGGGCCAGATTGGCTTCTGCCTGCCGCAATTGCGCGTTCAGGGCGCGCGCATCGAGGCCGAACAGCAGATCCCCCTGCTTGACCTCCTGCCCTTCCTCGAAATGGATCGCGGCGATCTCGCCGTCGAGCCGTGCCTTGATCAGCACGGTGGCGATCGGCTGCACCGCGCCGATGGTGGTCAATTCGACCGGCACGGCGGTCTGCGCTACGACGCCGGCGAGCACCGGTTGCGCCGGCCCTGGCGTCCGGGTCGTTCCGGTCGTCGATGCGGCCGGGCTCAGCCAGGCATCGCGGGCGTAGTATCCGGCTGTCGCCAAGCCGCCGACGATCAGCAATCCGAGAATCAGCCGCTTCATGATATGTCGTGCCTCGACAGGGAAATTTCTTTGCGCGTCTGCTTGTACGGGCTGCCGCCGGCGCCGTTCGTCTTGCGGCCGCGACGGCGCTCCCCCGCCCGGGCCGGCCGCGTGGCCGCGACGCCGCGCAGGAATATCTTGCCCGCCGCCTCCGCCAGGACAGGCGGAGCCACGTTCGGGTTGCCCATCACCCCGCCCCAGCACATGCCGATAAGCAGCCCCGGCGTGACCTGAAGATCGAGGTCGCGCAGCGCCCCTTTCGCCATCCCGGTCGCCAGCGCCTCGGTCAGCAAGGCGTGGATATTGCGGCGATGGCCGCGGAAGACATGGCGCATCCGGTCGGCGAGCCCGGCATCGTCGCCAACCAGCGTACGCAGCGTTCCGATATGAACCGAAAAGGTCTGTACGATCGCTTCGATAATCGCCGTCACGATCGATTCCGGCGCACGCCCAGCGGCCAAACGGCTGGCGATCGTTCGCGTCAGCCGGACAAGGGCGCGATCGAAGACTTCCAGATACAAATCTTCTTTCGACGGAAAATAGCGATAGAGCGTCGCCTTGCCCATGCCGGCGGTAACCGCGATGTCGTCCATCTGGACGCCGAGATAGGGACGCTGGCCAAAAAGTTTCGCCGCCGCGGCAAGGATGCGGCGGCGGCGGCGTTCGCGCCAGGCGGGCGGGGCCTCACCTGGCGTCATTTCGACCTCGAGGGACATGGCGCGGCCATCCTACAAATGAAACTCCTGAGTTTCAATAACCCCCCGTTATCCCCCGGATCTAGGCTGCATTCTGGCGCTTCTCCGCCCCTTGCCGAAGGGCGTCGCGGCCATCAACGGGGCCGCACGGCGGCGCGGTTTCAATGTCCGTTTCACGCCCCCTTATGCTAAAACAACCGCGACGAATCGCCATGTCGAACGCGAGGATTTACGCCATGCCCGATGACAGCCGGCACTCCGCCCCGCGCCGCTACGGCATCGAAACCCGCACGGTCCATGCCGGGACGACCCCGGACCCGACGACCGGCGCGCGCAACATGCCGATCTACCAGACGACGGCCTATGTGTTCGACGATGTCGACCATGCGGCCTCGCTCTTCAATCTTCAGACCTTCGGCTATATCTATTCGCGCCTGACCAATCCGACCGTCGCCGCGCTGGAGGAGCGCATCGCCAATCTCGAAGGCGGGCGCGGCGCGGTCGCCGCCGCCTCCGGCCATTCGGCGCAGCTTCTCGCCTTCTTCACCCTGATGGAGCCGGGCGACGAGTTCATCGCCAGTCGCAATCTCTATGGCGGTTCGGTCACCCAGTTCACCCACAGCTTCAGGAAATTCGGCTGGAAAGCGATTTTCGTCGACCCGCGCGAGCCGGAAAATTTCCGCAAGGCCCTCACCCCGAAATGCAAGGCGATCTTCGTCGAAGGCCTCGCCAATCCCGGCGGCATTGTCCTCGATCTGGAGCCGATCGCCGCCATCGCCCGCAAAGCCGCCATTCCGCTGATCGTCGACAACACGATGGCCACGCCCTATCTCTGCCGGCCGTTCGACTGGGGGGCCGATCTCGTCGTCCATTCGACGACCAAGTTCCTGTCCGGCCACGGCACGTCGATGGGCGGCTGCGTCGTCGAATCCGGGCGGTTCGACTGGGGCAAAGGCGGCAAGTTCCCCGGCATGACGCAGCCCGATCCGGCCTATCACGGCCTCAACTTCGCCGAGACCTTCGGCGATTTCGCCTACACGATGAAGACGCGCGCCGTCGGCCTGCGCGATCTCGGCCCCGCCATGGCGCCGATGAACGCCTTCTTCACCCTCACCGGCATGGAGACCCTGCATCTGCGCATGGAACGCCATGTCGCCAACGCGCAGCGGGTGGCCGAGTTCCTCGAAAACCATCCCGCCGTCGCCTGGGTCTCGTATGCCGGGCTCAAATCGAGCCCGTTCTACAAACTCGCCCGCAAATACCTGCCCAAGGGCGCGGGTTCGGTCTTCACCTTCGGGGTCAAGGGCGGCTACGAGGCGGGGGTCAAGGCCGTCGAGGGGGTCGAGCTGTTTTCGCACGTCGCCAATATCGGCGACACGCGCTCGCTGATCATTCACCCGGCCTCGACCACCCATCGCCAGCTCACCGAAGAACAGCAGGTCAAGGCCGGCGCCGGACCCGACGTGGTGCGCCTGTCGATCGGCATCGAGACGGTCGACGACCTGATCGCCGATCTCGACCAGGCGCTGCGCGCGGCCATGCCGGCGCGGCCGGCGAAAAAGAAATCCCGCCAGCCGGCCTGAAGCCGGGCGGGCGCGGAGAGCGCTTAATCGCCAAAGATCGAAACCTCGATCAGGTTACCGTCCGGGTCGCGCAGATAGAGCGAGCGGATCGGCCCCTCGGCCCCGGTGCGCGCGACCGGTCCCAGTTCGATCGCAACCCCGCACGCCTTGAGATGGGTTTCGAGCGCGGCGAGCGGCCCGTCGGCGATCAGGCACAGATCGGCCGAACCGGGCGTCGGCCGCGCGGCCTTCGGCTCGATCTCGCGGCCGGCCGGGTGCAGGTTGATCTTCTGCCGCCCGAAATGCAGCGCCATGCGCCGCTCGGGCCCGAAGGCGCGCGCCTCCATGCCCAGAACGCGGGTGTAAAAGGCGCAGGTCGCCTCGATATCGCGCACGGTCAGGACGAGATGATCCAGCCGGTCGATGCGGAACGGCGCCGCCATGCGCGCGCCCGCCGCCGGCACGCTATTCGGCCGGCTCGGCGACCGGCTTCGCGGCCGCGATCAGGCCGCGATCCTTGCCATCGTTGGGCAGCAGCAGCGCGGCGAAAAAGACGATTGCAGAGATCCCGCCCAGAATCGCGAACAGCCAGAAGAACCCGCCGGTCGTTCCGTAGATATAGGCGATCAGCGGAATCGCCAGCGCGCTGACGCCGAGCGCCAGCACGAATTTCGCGCCATAGGCCGTGCCGCGCCACTTGCCCGGCGTGTAATGGGCGAGCAACCCGTTTTCGGCCGGCAGCGCCGCAACATTGACGAACACCATGGCGACGGACGCGAATAGCAGCGGCCAGCTATCGAGCACGGCGGCAAGGAACAGGACGGGCGTCTGGATAAGAAACGCGCCGACATAGACGTTCTTCATCGGGAACCGGTCGGCCAGCCGCCCGCCGACATACTGGGCCGCCGCACCGGAGAGATAGACAAAGGTCACCAGCATGCCGACGCCGAGCGTTCCTTCGCTGGCGATACCGGACAGCCGGGCGGCGAACAGCTTGGGCAGCACGACCATCAGCGTCTGGCCGATCAGGCCGACGCACAGCATGGTCAGCGACAGCACGAAAAACGCCCGCACCGTATTGTCGCGCGAGGGCTCCGGCTGCGGGCGGAGATCGGCCTTGCTTTCCTCGACCAGGCCGAGACGCCAGGCGATGCCCAGCGCCACCCCGAAGGCGATCGCCGTGGCGCCCGGCACGATGAACGCCGCGCGCCACGAAACGAGATCGGTCAGCACGCCCGCGACCAGCGGCCCGATGGCCACCCCGACCGCCCCGAACATGCCGTTGACGCCGAGCGCCTGGCCGCGATTGGTCGCCGCGCGGATCAGCCACGCCATGCCCACCGGGTGATAGATCGAGGCGAACAGCCCGATCAGCGCCAGGCCCATCGCCACCTCGACCGGATTGCGGGCGAGACCCGTGAGCACCGACGCCGCGCCCGAACCGACGAAGAACGCCACCATCATCCCGAGCATCGACCAGCGGTCGCCGAGCCAGCCGGCCGGCAGCGCCGCGACCCCGAACAGGATCTGCCCGGCGAGCATCAGCGCGATCAGCTCGCCATAGGAAAGCCCCCAGCTCCGCTCCAGCGCCAGAACGACCGTCGGATAAAGGAGCGTGAGGATATGCGAGTAACTATGGCCGATATTGGAGAAAGTCTGGGCCAGTGCCGCCGAAGATTTAGTCATGTTCCAAGATTCCGTTCGTCTGCCATCGCAACCCCCGGCGGCGCCAACGGCCCGCCTAGGCCCTTTATTCTGCCCGGCCTCGAAACGCGTGGCAAATGCTCCCGGCGCAGAGGTTAGGATTTGGCCGTTTTGGCCGTCGCTTGCGCGATCCAGTCGAAATAATCCCGATTGCCGGCAAGGATCGGCAGCGCGACGACGCACGGGACCGCATAGCTATGCATCGATTTGACCTTGGCGATGGCGACGTCCACCCGGTCGGCCCGGGTCTTGGCGATCAGCACAACCTCGCGGTCCTCGGCGATCTCGCCTTGCCACCAATAGACCGATTCGACGCCGGGGATCAGGTTGGCGCAGGCGACGAGCCGCGCCTCGACCAGGGCACGGCCGATCCGCCGCGCTTCCTCGATATTGCCGACCGTGACATAGAGCGTGCGGAATTCCATGGCCGAAGAGTGTACGATCGAACGGGCCGCCCGCCAATCCGGCGCTTGGCGGCAGCGGCAAACTGGCCTAGATTGCCCCGATACGCGGCGAAGGGGTTGCGGAACATCATGAGCAAATCGGTCGATCCAATCCCGTTCCGGTCAAAGCACGATGCGACGCGCTTCGCCGATCCGCCGGCAACCGGGAACAAGGGACGTCCGCGCGGGCTCCCCACAGCCCCCGGCCAGCCGACCGACACCCAACGCGCCTGGCTATCCCGCGGTCTCGACCAGGCCGGCGGCAAGCTACCGTTGTTCGACGCCGACGGCCGGCGGGTCGACGCGCGCACCATTCGCACCTGCGTCGAACAAGGCTGGGCCGAGCCGTGGTTCGCCAATCCGCTGAAGCCGGATTGGCTGGTCTGCCGGCTGACCGATGCCGGTCGAATCCTGATTGCCCACGAATAACGCTGCCTGCGGATCGGCGGAATTTATGCGTTATTTTTTGTGATGTTCGGGCCGTTTGTCTGACGGTCCTGGGTATGTCTTGGAGCGACATGACAACAACCCGCCACAATGCCGGTTTGTTGGGTCGGATTGCGGGCGCCTTCCGGCCGCAACGCCGTAGCGCGCTGCCCCGCCGACCGCGCGAGGCGGCGCGGCTCCGGCGCGCCGCCGAGCGGGAGTATCGGCGCAAGCGCCTGATGTCGATCCTCACTTGGGTCTTCGGCATCGGCACTGTAATCGTGGTCGCCGGCGTTCTGCTATTCAGCGAATCGGTATTCTTCGAACGGCAGAAACCGAATCCGCCGCCCTTTGGTGTCGGTCATCCACTGGGCCCCAAACTGCCCGGCATGCCCGAGGCTCCGCCTCGCCGGTAATTCCCCGGCATGCGGCGGAGTCCGACAATTTTGGGGCGATTAAACCTGTTGTTAATTGCTTCTCGGTACAAGGACCGTGGCGGCGCAGCGTGTTACCGTCCGCCAACGAACCGGGATTGGCCGATGCTGTCGATCGTCATCGCCTCGCGCCTGGGCGGGAATCCGAATTCACGCCTCAAGCGTCTGCTCGCCAGCGCTGTCGACACATGCAACGATCCTGCGCGCTGCGAATTCCTGATCAAGCTCGACAACGACGATCCCGGTCATGAAGCCCTCCGGCGTTCGATCGCGCCGTTTGCCGAAAAATTCGTCATTCGCACGCTTGTCTCACCACGTGGCCGCGGCTATCTCGATCTGCACAAGGCCTATAACGATCTTTTCTTCATGGCCAACGAGGCGGCACAGCTATTCTGGGTGCTGGCCGATGATTGCGTCTTTATCCGCAAGGATTGGGACGCCCTGCTGCTACGTATCGCCGCCGAAACGCCGATCCCGGCCTTCTGCATCAACGAACACCTCGCCGACTTCGCGGCGTGCAATGCGCAACAGGCGATCGACGGCCATATGGAAAATTTCCCGATTTTCAGCCGCGCCTGGCTCAACGTGCTGGGCGGCTTCGGGCAAAACTCGTTCACCGATGCCTCGACCGCGATTATCCAGCACCTGCTTGTCCGCAACCACAACATCGATCTGCGGATTCCGTTGCCGGCCAAGCTGATCGAACGCCGCATGTGGGCGGCCGATTGCGCCGGCTCGTCGCGATGGAGCGACGAGCGCGCCGCGAATCATCGCGCCCTGCTGACGCCGGCGCATATGGAGATGCTGGCCTGTCAGGCCCGCAATCTTTGGCTCCAGACCGCCCATCATGTCGGCGCGACAGCGGAAATCGCCGCCCCGCCATAAACGACGGCCCGGCCGCGTTCCAGTTTCTTGATATCTTCCAGAGGCAATGCACGAGGCATTTCTAACACGCTATAGTTGTGTATTTTTCTTGGATTGCCCTGCCAAAACTGATGCAAAAATGCAACACCTTTGGCAAAACGACCGAAGAATGCTGCCGGATAATCAGAAAAATGTTAATCATCACTCATAGAGTGGCTGCGTTCCGATGCGTCGCAACGTTTCATCGACGTGCGTGGCAGCAACCGACAGCGGCATGCGCCGCGTATGACTGAACACAAGGGATCATGAGCATGAGATTACGGTACGGATTGGCCGTCGCGGCCCTCGTTTTGGCGCTGGGGTCCGGCGCGGCGATGGCCCAGAACACCAGCGGCGTCTATGTCGGCGCGGCCGGCGGTGTCAACCTGCTGCGCGACGCGGATGTGAAGGGCGGCGCGGTCAACAGCAAGGCGGAATTCAATGCCGGCGGCGCCGTTCTCGGCACGGTCGGCTACGGCTTCGGCAACGGCCTGCGCCTCGAAGGCGAACTCGGCTATCGCAGCAACGGCATCGACAAGGCCGGCGGCGCCTCGGGCAGCGGCAGCATGCGCGCCTTCAGTGCGATGGGCAACGTGCTCTACGACATCGACACCAGTTCGCCGTTCACCCCCTATATCGGCGTGGGTCTCGGCGGCGCGCGGGTCAAGATGTCCGACGGGCGAACGTTCAGCGGCACCACGATCAACGACAGCGATACGGTCTTCGCCTATCAGGGCATCGCCGGCGTCGCATATTCGGTCGCGCCCAATATCAAGCTCGGGCTCGACTACCGCTACTTTGCAACCCAGGACCCCAAATTCACCACCAATACTGGCATTGGCGTCGAAAGCGAGTATCGCAGCCACACGATCATGATCGGCTTCCGCTACGAGTTTGGCGCGCCGGCCCGGCCGGCCCAACCCGCCGCGGCCCCGACTCCGCCGCCAGCCCCCGCGCCGGCGCCCGCGGTTGCACCGCCCCCGCCTCCTCCGCCGCCACCGGCGATCCAGCGCTCGTTCCTGGTCTTCTTCGACTGGGATAAATCCGATATCACCCCGGAGGCCAGCCGCATCATCAAGCAGGCGGCAGCGAACGTGAAGGCCGGCAACATTACCCGCATCAACGCCACTGGCCACGCCGACCGTTCGGGACCGGAGCGTTACAACATGGCGTTGTCGATCCGGCGCGCCAATGCGGTCAAGGAGGCCCTAATGCGCGAAGGCGTGCCGGCGAACCAGATCGCCGTCGTCGGCAAGGGCGAGACCGATCCCTTGGTGCCTACGCCCGATGGCGTGCGCGAGCCGCAGAACCGGCGGGTGGAGATCGCTCTCCAGTAGCGGCCCAGTCGGCGCAAAAACGAAGGGGCGCACCATTGGGTGCGCCCCTTTTTCTTTTCTGCCGCCGGTGCGGCATGAGGGCCATACCGCCGCGCGATCAGCGCGCCATGCCCGGAATCGATGCGTCGGAAACGCAGGTCGTATCGTCGCCCTGCTTGGCGGCGCGCGACGCCGCAACGTCTTCGATGCCGTGCCGGTCGACCGCCAGGACATCGTAGAACAGCGATTCCGATCGTTCGCAATAGGCCGGATCGGCCATGCTACGCTGCGAGGTTTCGTTGGCCAGGGCGGTGGTGAACTTGTCCATGTTGTATCGGCCGTTGGCGCCGTATTGCTGCTGGAAATAGCGTTGCAGCACCCGCGAGTGACTGGCCAGCCACTCGCCATGCTTACGCACAAAGCTGTTGTAATACGGGCGAAAGTCGCGATCCGGAACGTTCCGGCACGATAGCGCCGCCACCATCATTTCGGTCTGCAGGGTCCGCATCTGAAACGCCGTCCGTTCATCCTTCGTCAGGCAGCGCGCCTGCGCCTCGCCGAGCGTGGCGACGAAAAAAACGACTACAGCGGCGGAGGAGAGAAGACGTTTCACGTCGCGCGGAATCCGAAATGAACGATACGGGTCGGATCTTATACCCCAATTTCAGCCATGATTTCGACAAAATTTAACCAAGCCTAGCATCTTGTCCGTCGATTTCTGCTCATGTTTTTGTCAGATAGCGGACGGACCCCGCGCAAAGATTAGGCATGCCGGATCTCAAAATTATTCAGGTGCGGTCATAGGACCCCGCCCTAATCTATTGGCCGTTCAAGAGTTCTCCCGCTCTCTGTAGAACGCTGGCACGGCCCTTGCTCTCCCTTCCGGCCGAACGAGCTAATCGTGATCCGTCAGGGGAGAGAGCTTTATGGCGCGCGCCTTCGATAATCCCTTCAATCCGAACGTCACCTTGGGCAATGGCTGCAGCTGCGGCCAACATGCGAACGAAGCCGAACATGCGCGCGCCGCTGCAGATATCGATCTTGCCGATACCGAGGCGCTGACGGCGCGCGTGGTCGAAACGGCGGTGGTCAAGGCGGTATTCGGCGGCGATGTCCGCCGCCGACAGTTCCTGCGCCTGCTGGGCGCAGGCACAGCGCTGGCCGCGATTGCCGAGTTCTTCCCGCTGTCGCTCGCCAAGGAAGCTGCGGCGGCAGCCCCGGGGCCACTGGAAAAGAAGGACCTCAAGGTCGGTTTCATCCCGATCACCTGCGCCACGCCGATCATCATGGCCCATCCGATGGGCTTTTATGCCAAGCAGGGGCTCAACGTCGAGGTGGTCAAGACCGCCGGATGGGCGGTGATCCGCGACAAGGCCCTCAACAAGGAATACGACGCGGCGCACATGCTCTCGCCGATGCCGCTCGCCATCACCGTCGGTGCCGGTTCGAACCCCATCCCGTGGACCGTGCCGGCGATCGAGAATATCAACGGCCAGGCGATCACCTTGTCGATCCGCCACAAGGACAAGCGCGATCCGAAAAGCTGGAAGGGCTTCAAGTTCGCCGTGCCGTTCGATTATTCAATGCACAATTACCTGCTGCGCTACTACCTGGCCGAACACGGCATCGATCCCGACCGCGACGTGCAGATTCGCGCCGTGCCGCCGCCCGAGATGGTCGCCAACCTGCGCGCCGACAACATCGACGGCTTCCTCGCCCCCGATCCGGTCAACCAACGCGCGGTGTTCGACGGCGTCGGCTTCATCCACATCCTGTCCAAGGAAATCTGGAACGGTCATCCCTGCTGCGCCTTCGCCGCCAGCCGTGACTTCGTGGCCGGCATGCCCAACACCTATCATGCGCTGATGCGGGCCATCGTCGAGGCCACCGCCTTCGCCAGCAAGAACGAGAACCGAAAGCAGATCGCCGAGGCGATCGCCCCGCAGAACTACCTCAACCAGCCGGTGACCGTGGTCGAGCAGGTGCTGACCGGCACCTATGCCGACGGCCTCGGCAACGTGAAGCGCGACCCGAAGCGCATCGACTTCGATCCCTTCCCCTGGGATTCAATGGCCATCTGGATGCTCACCCAGATGAAGCGCTGGGGGCAGATCAAGGGCGACGTCAATTATCAGCAGATCGCCGAACAGGTCTTCCTCGCCACCGACGCCGCCCGCTTCATGCGCGACGCCGGGCTCGCCCCGCCGAAAGCGGCAGCCGGCCACAAGTTCAAGATCATGGGCCGGCCATTCGATCCGGCGGCCCCCGACGCCTATGTCGATAGTTTCCCCATTCGCCGGTCATAGCGCGACATGAGCAAACCGGTTGGCTGGCGGGCGGCGCTCCTTTCGCTCGTCTTTTTCGCAATGCTGCTCGGCGTCTGGCAGATTGCCGCGACGCCGCGCGGCGGCAGCGGGCCCGCGCTCGACCCCGAATACGCCAAGCTGATAGGCGCGGCGGCGGCGGTCGGGCAGAAATCGCCCTTTCCCACCCCGATCGAGGTCGGCGCAAAACTCGCCGAGCATCTCGCCGACCCGTTCTATGAGCGTGGCACCAACGATCGCGGCATCGGCATCCAGCTCGCCTACTCAATCGCGCGGGTGACGATCGGCTATCTGCTGGCGGCGCTGGTCGCCATACCCCTCGGGTTCCTGATCGGCATGTCGCCGCTCGTCTACGGCGCGCTCAACCCCTACATCCAGGTGCTGAAGCCGATCTCGCCGCTCGCCTGGATGCCGCTCGCCCTCTACACGATCAAGGACAGCGCGCTATCGTCGATCTTCGTCATCTTTATCTGCTCGATCTGGCCGATGCTGATCAACACAGCGTTCGGCGTCGCCTCGGTGCGACGCGAATGGCTGAACGTCGCCCGCACGCTGGAGGTCGGCCGGATGACCACCGCCATCCGCGTCATCCTGCCGGCGGCGGCGCCGACCATCATGACCGGCATGCGGATTTCGATCGGCATCGCCTGGCTGGTGATTGTCGCCGCCGAAATGCTCGTCGGCGGCACGGGTATCGGCTATTTCGTCTGGAACGAATGGAATAATTTGTCGATCGGCAACATCCTTACGGCCATCCTGCTGATCGGGGTGATCGGCATGGCGCTCGATCAGGGGCTCGGATGGCTCGCCCGCCTCGTCGCCTATCAGGAATAGGGCGCCCCGCATGACCGACCATATGCCCGACCGGCCCTTCATCAGCGTCGAAGCCATCGCCCGGCGCTTTCCCGGCGCGCGCGGCGCCCCGCCGCAAGTGGTGTTCGACAATCTTCATTTCACCATTCGCCGCGGCGAATTCGTCTGCCTGATCGGCCATTCGGGTTGCGGCAAGACGACCATCCTGAACATCCTCGCCGGCCTCGAACGGGCCGATTCCGGCGCCATTGTCCTCGGCGGCCAGGAGATTTCGGGGCCGTCGCTCGACCGCGCGGTGATTTTCCAGAGCCACGCGCTTTTGCCGTGGATGACGGCCAAGGGGAATATAGCCTTCGCCGCCCGTGCTCGCTGGCCGAACCGGGCGCGCGCCGAAACAGCGGCGCATGCGCAGAAATATCTCGATCTGGTCGGCCTCGCCGGGGCCGAGCACAAAAAACCGGCACATCTTTCGGGCGGCATGAAGCAGCGCGTCGGCATCGCCCGGGCGCTCGCCGTCGAGCCGAAGATGCTGCTGATGGACGAGCCGTTTTCGGCCCTCGACGCGTTGACGCGCGGCGTCCTGCAGGACGAAGTGCGCCGGCTTTGCGCCGCCACGCAGCAGACCGTGTTCATGATCACCCACGACGTGGACGAGGCGATCCTCCTCGCCGACCGCATCATGCTGATGACCAACGGCCCGCACGCCAAGCTGGCCGAAATCGTCGTCAACACATTGCCGCGCGAGCGCACGCGGCACGACATCCATCGCCATCCCCATTACTACCGGATCCGCAACCACATCGTCGATTTCCTGATCGAGCGCTCGCGCCGCTTCGCCGAGGAAACCGCCGGCGGCGGATACGATCCGCGCCGCCCGCCCGAAACCCGCCCCGGCATCGGCGGCCCGGGAGGCGACGGCGCGCCGCCCGACATCGCGCGCCGCAGCGCCGCCGCCAGCATTGCCATCGTCTAGAAACCGGAGAGAGAGATGAACGACGCAAAGAACAAGCTCGCCGAGAAGATTCTCGGCATCAAAAAGAAAAAGAAGCTTTCGTGGAAAAAGATCGCCGCCGCGGTCGGCATGTCGCCGGTGTGGACGACGGCGGCACTGCTCGGCCAGATGTCGATGCTGCCGGCCCAGGCCAAGGCCGCCGGCAAGCTGCTCGGCCTCAACGCCGCCGAAATCGAAACCCTGGTCGACATTCCCTATCGCGGCTCGCTGCCCGCCGCGGTGCCGACCGATCCGCTGGTCTATCGTTTCTACGAGCTGATCCAGGTTTACGGCACGACCTGGAAAGAGCTGATCCAGGAAGAGTTCGGCGACGGCATTATGAGCGCCATCGACTTCGACATGACCTTCGAGCGGCAGCCCGACCCGAAGGGCGATCGCGTGCGGATGGTCCTGAGCGGCAAGTTCCTGTCCTACAAACGCTACTAGGCAGACACCGGCGTCCAGCCTCGCTGCGCGCGCAACGCATCGGCGCACTCGACGATACGATCATCGACGACAGGACCTGCCGTCCGCCTAGCCGTGCACCGGGTCGTCCTCGGGCACCTCGCCGGCCAGCCGGCTGACGATCACCTTCTCGCCGAGCATGATCTTGTGCACCGGGCAGTGATCGGCGATGGCCAGCAGCCGCCGGCGTTGCTCGTCGTCGAGCGCGCCTGAAAGCTCGATCTCGCGGTCGATGCGGTCGATCTTGCCGGTCTTGGCCGTACAGCCGGGGCAGTCGGCGGCGTCGACCTTGCGCAGGCGCAGCTTGACCGCAACATCGGTCAACGGCCAGCCCTTGCGCTCGGCGTACATCCGCATGGTCATCGAGGTGCAGGCGCCGAGGCTGGCCAGCATCAGGTCGATCGGCGACATGCCCTTGTCGCGGCCGCCGCGGGATTCGGGCTCGTCCGAAACAACCGTATGCCCCCCGGCCGTAACGATCTGGGCATATTTCGGCCCGTCCTGGCGAACGATCGCCACCCCTGGCTCGATCTTGGCTATCTCCACACCCTGCCTCCGCGTCCTTGGTTTCGTACCGGCCCGGCTCCATGCTGGCGGTTCGGTTCGATCATGCCGATCTTGATATGAATATCAATGTTATCTAATATAATATCCAGACTGGCATCTTAACTTACCCTCATCTACCGTCAGCGCGGTTTTTCCCGTCTTTCGCGCCCCCCGACCCCATGACCCCCGACGACATCGACATCATCGAGCGCAAAACCGTCTATCAGGGCCATTTCCGGCTCGACGCCTATCGCCTGCGCCACCGGCTGTTCGCCGGCGGCTGGAGCGGCGAAATCCGCCGCGAGATTTTCGAGCGCGGCCATGCGGTGGCCGTGATCCTCTACGATCCCGATCGCGATAGCGTCGTGCTGATCGAGCAGTTCCGTGCCGGCGCGCTCGCCGCCGGCAAGACGCCATGGCTCGTCGAACCCGTCGCCGGCATCGTCGAGGACGGCGAAACCGCCCTCGATGTCGCCCGGCGCGAGACGCGCGAGGAAGCCGGGTGCGAGATTCTCGATCTTGCCCCGATGTGCGAATTCCTGATGAGCCCCGGCGGGTCGAGCGAGACCATGCGGATGTTCTGCGGCCGGGTCGATTCGCGCGGAGTCGGCGGCGTCCACGGCCTCGCCCATGAGGGCGAGGATATCCGCGTCCTCGTGCTGCCGCTTGACGAGGCGCTCGGCCGCCTCGCCCGCGGCCTCGCGACCAGTTCGATCACCCATGTCGGCCTGCAATGGCTCGCCCTCAACCGCGCCGAGCTGCGCCGCCGCTGGTCGCCGGCTGCGCGGTCTTGATCATCCTCGCAACTTGCCGTTAGTCTGCGTCTTACCATGAGCGACATCCGCAAAGATTTCATCGACGCCATCGGCAATACGCCGCTGATCCGCATCCGCTCCGCCTCCGAGCTCACTGGCTGCGAAATCCTCGGCAAGGCCGAATTTCTTAACCCCGGCGGTTCGGTCAAGGACCGCGCCGCCCTTTACATGATCCTCGATGCCGAGCGGCGCGGCGCGCTCAAGCCCGGCGGCGTGATTGTCGAGGGCACGGCCGGCAATACCGGCATCGGCCTCGCACTGGTCGCCAATGCGCGCGGCTATCGCACGGTCATCGTCATCCCCGACACGCAGAGCCAGGAGAAGATGGACGCCTTGCGGACCATCGGCGCCGAATTGCGCCCGGTCCCGGCGGCACCCTACAAGAACCCCAATAATTATGTCCGGCTTTCGGGGCGGCTGGCCGAGGAAATCGCCAAGGCCGAGCCGGGCGGCGCCATCTGGGCCAACCAGTTCGACAACGTCGCCAACCGCGAGGCGCATTACCGCACGACCGGCCCGGAAATCTGGGCCCAGACCGAGGGCAAGATCGACGCCTTTATCTGCTCGATCGGCAGCGGCGGCACGCTGGCCGGCACGGCGAGCTTCCTTAGGCAGAAGAACCCCAATATCGTCATCGGCCTCGCCGATCCGCCGGGCGCCGCGCTCTATCACTATTACAAGCACGGCGAGCTGAAATCCGAAGGCAGCTCGATTACCGAAGGCATCGGCCAGGGGCGCATCACCAAGAATATCGAGTGGCTCAAGGTCGACGCGCCGTTCCAGATCCCCGACGCGGAATCGGTCCAGGCCGTTTTCACCATGCTGAAGCGCGATGGACTGTTTCTCGGCGGGTCGAGCGGCATCAACGTCGCCGGCGCCATTCGCCTCGCCAACCAGCTCGGCCCCGGCCACACCATCGTGACCATTCTCGCCGATAGCGGCCAGCGTTACGCCAGCCGGCTGTTCAATCCCGAGTTCCTGCGTTCGAAGAATCTGCCCGTTCCCGACTGGCTCGACCGGCCGCGGGCGGTCCCGGTCGCAACGCCGTTTGCCTGAACGCCCGCCGAGGGGGTCTCTCCATGACCTATGCCCATCCCGAAGCCCTGATGTCGTGCGACGCGCTGGTCAGCCGTCTTGGCGAACCCGGTCTCTGCATTCTCGATGCGACCTATCATCTGCCGCACCTCAAGCGCGACGCGCGCGCCGAGTATGAAGCGGGGCACATTCCCGGCGCGGCGTTTTTCGACATTGACGCCATCGCCGACAGCGCGACCGACCTGCCGCACATGCTGCCCTCGCCGGCCGAGTTCGCGGCCGCCGCCGGCGCGCTTGGCATCGGTAACGATACCGAGGTCGTGGTTTACGACACCTATGGCCTGATGAGCGCCGCGCGGGTGTGGTGGACGCTGCGCGCCTTCGGCCACGACCGCGTCGCCGTGCTCAATGGCGGCCTGCCGAAGTGGAAGAGCCTCGGCCTGCCGATGGAGCGCAGCACGCCGACCCTGTCCCCGGCGAAGTTTACCCCGAAATTCCGGCCCGAACTCGTGCGCGCCAAGGGGCAGCTTATGGCCAATCTCGCCAGCAAGGCCGAACAGGTGCTCGACGCCCGCGCCGTCGGCCGCTTTCAGGGCACGATGGCGGAGCCCCGGGCCGGCCTGCGCAGCGGGCGGATTCCCGGCAGCCGCAACCTGCCCTTCAACCGGCTGGTCGATACCGACGAACAGACCTTTTTGCCGGCCGAGGAATTGCGCGATCTTTACCGCAAGGCCGGCGTCGACCCGGCGCAGCCGATTGTCTGTTCCTGCGGCTCGGGCGTTACGGCCTGCGCGCTCGCCTTCGGGCTGCATCTGATCGGCGCCAAGCGGGTTGCGGTCTATGACGGCTCGTGGGCCGAGTGGGGCCTGTCCGGCGACACGCCGGTCGGGACCGGATGAGCGACGACGCGCCGCCGACCGTGCCGGCCATCCCGGCGCTAAACATCCGCCCGTTTCGCGAAGCCGACCGCCCGGCGGTCAAGTCCCTATGGCAGGATTGCAAGCTTATCGTTCCGCCCAACGATCCGGACATCGATATCGATTTTTGCCGCGCGGCGCGGCACGCTGCGCTGTTCATCGGCCTGTGCGGCGGCAAGGTCGTCGCCACGACGATGGCCGGATATGACGGCCGTCGCGGCTGGCTCTATTATGTGGCGACGACAGCGGCCGAGCGCCGCCGCGGCGTCGGCCGCGCCATGCTCGCCCATGCCGAGGCGTGGCTGGCGGCGCGCAGCGTGCCCAAGATCAATCTGATGATTCGGGCCGACAATACCGCCATCCAGGGATTCTACGCGACGCTTGGCTACCAGGCGGAAGCCCGCACGGTCATGGGCAAGCGTCTTGTCGATCCGGCGCGCCCCAAGATCGAGATTGTCGTCACTTATCTTGAGATGACTGCCCTGCCCCGCCTTGCGCCGCCGCCAAACCTTCCGGTCAAGCTGGCCGTGCTGCGCGCCGAGAAAATCAGCCTGTCGTTCTATCGCTATCTCTACAATACGGTCGGCGCGGCGTGGCTATGGTACGAGCGCCGACTGATGGACGACGCGACGCTCGACGCGATCCTTGCCGACCCGAATGTCGAGGTTTATGTGCTCTACGCCAACGGCGAGCCAGCCGGCTATGCCGAGCTTGACCGTCGCCAGGCGCCGGATATCGAGCTTGCCTATTTCGGCATCGTCCCGCACTGGATCGGCCGCGGCCTCGGTCCCGTGCTGCTCAATGCCGTTATCGACACCGCCTGGCGGCACCAGCCGCAGCGCCTGTGGGTGCACACCTGCAATCTCGATCATCCCAAGGCGCTGGCGATGTATCAGCGCGCCGGTTTCACGCCCTATCGGCAGGAAACCAAGACGGTCGACGATCCGCGACCCTATATGCAGCTATAGCCGCCTCGGCCGGCGCGATCAGTGGCCGAGGATCTGGCTGAGGAACAGCCGGGTGCGCTCGCTCTTCGGCTTGGCGAAGAATTCCGTCGGCGGCGCGCTTTCGACGATCTCGCCCTTGTCCATGAATACGATCGAGTCGGCGACCGTGCGAGCAAAGCCCATCTCGTGGGTGACGCAAACCATGGTCATTCCCTCGTTGGCGAGCTCGATCATCACGTCCAGAACTTCCTTGATCATTTCGGGATCGAGAGCCGAGGTCGGCTCGTCGAACAGCATGATGTTCGGTTTCATGCACAGCGAACGGGCGATGGCGACGCGCTGCTGCTGTCCGCCGGAAAGCTGGCCCGGAAATTTCAACGCCTGCTCGGGAATGTGAACCCGGTTGAGGAAGTGCATCGCCGCTTCCTCGGCTTCCTTCTTCGGCACCTTGCGCACCCAGATCGGCGCCAGGGTGAGGTTCTCAAGCACGGTCAGATGCGGAAAAAGATTGAATTGCTGGAAGACCATGCCGACTTCGCGGCGGATTGCCTCGATATTCTTGATGTCGTTGGTCAGCTCGATCCCGTCGACGATCAGTTGACCCTGTTGATGCTCTTCCAGCCGGTTGACGCAGCGGATCAGCGTCGATTTGCCCGAGCCGGACGGGCCGCAGATAACCACCTTCTGGCCGGAACCGACGGTAAAATTGATGTCCTTGAGGACATGGAAATCGCCATACCATTTGTTGAGGTCGCGCATCTCGATCATCGGCCGGTTGGCGGCCTTGGCGGTAGAATGGGCAGGCGGCATGGGGATCGTCCTTCCTTCCGTCTTTTCGCGGCTCAATGTTTATGGCCAGTCGCCAGCTCAACCTCGAGATTCTGGCTGTAGCGCGACATGGCGAAGCAGAACGCGAAATAGATCACCGACACGAAAAAATAGACCTCGACCCCGAAGCCGAGCCAGGCGGGTTCGAGCAGCGCCCCTTTGGCCGAGGTCAGCAAATCGAACAGCCCGATGATCAGCACCAGCGAAGTGTCCTTGAACAGGCCGATGAAGGTGTTGACCAGCGGCGGGATCACCAGCTGCAAGGCCTGCGGCAAAATAATCTTGGCGGTTTTTTGCCAGTAGGACAGGCCGAGCGAATCGGCCGCCTCGAACTGGCCTTTCGGGATCGCCTGCAACCCGCCGCGCACCACTTCGGCCAGATAGGCGGCGGAAAACAGAATGATCGCCACCTGGGCGCGGAGCAGCTTGTCGATGCTCACGCCCTCGGGCAGGAAGAGCGGGAACATCACCGACGCCATGATCAGAAGGGTAATCAGCGGCACGCCGCGAATTAGCTCGATATAGACGATGGACAGCGCGCGGATCGCCGGCAGATTCGATCGTCGCCCGAGCGCCAGAAAGATCGACAGCGGAAAGGCGAGCGCGATGCCGAAAGTCGCAAGGATGAGGGTCAGCGGCAGACCGCCCCAACGCTCGTTCTCGATATAAGTCAGGCCGAACACCCCGCCCCACATCAGCGCGCCGATCAGCGTGAGCCCCACGGCCCAGATGACGGCAAGCCAGCGGTTCCAGAAGGCCCGCATCGCGCTGACGACATAAAGCCCGAGGAACAGGAAAATCGCCAACAGCGGCCGCCACTGCTCGTCAAAGGGATAGATGCCGAACAGGATGAAGCGGTGCTTTTCGCCAATCACCGCCCAGCAGGCGCCGACTCCGCTCATCTCGCGGCACGGCCGCGTATCCGTCCCCTCGACCGTCCAAACGGCGTTGAATACCGCCCACGATGCAAACGAATACAAGCCCTTGAGAATCATGTAAGCGAGAGCGAGCGTCACCGCGGTATTGAACCAATTGCTGAACAGGTTCTGGCGCACCCAGCGAATCGCGGGCGTGCGGGCGAACGAACTTTCCGTCGCCGTGTCAGCCGTCACAACGTTGGGCGCAGCCATGGCGTCAGCGCTCCACCAACGCGATCTTGCGGTTGTACCAGTTCATGAACGCCGAGATCGACAGGCTGACGGTCAGATATACCGCCATGATAATGGCAATGCCCTCGACCGCCTGACCGGTCTGGTTGATGGTCGTGTTGGCGATGTTGACCAGGTCGGGGTAGCCGATCGCCACGGCCAGCGAGGAATTCTTGGTGAGGTTGAGATACTGGCTGGTCAGCGGCGGAACGATGACCCGCAGCGCCTGCGGCAGAATGATAAGGCGAAGCACGAAGCCGCGCCGCATGCCGAGCGCCAGCGCCGCCTCGGTCTGTCCGTAGCTGACGGCAAGGATGCCGCTGCGCACGATCTCGGCGATGAAGGCACCGGTATACAGGGTCAGGCCGACCAGCAACGCCGCAAATTCAGGCGTCAGGTTGCTGCCGCCGACGAAGTTGAACCCCTGCAAACTTGGGACGTCGAGGCGGAACGGCGCGCCCGCCGCGAGAAAGACTAGCGCCGGCAGGCCGAAAACCAGCGCCACGGCGCTCCACAAGACGGGAAACTGCTGACCGGTCGCATCCTGCCGGCGTTGCGCCCATTTGCGGAGAAAGAAGGCGACGACGATCCCGACAAGAAACGCCGCCACGATATAAACATGGGCCGGATCGTCGATCAGTGACGGAAACTGGAGACCGCGATTGGACATGAACACGCCGGCGATCGGATGATACGCCTCCCGCGGTCCCGGAAAGATGTCGCGGAATACCGTCCACCAGAAGATCAGCTGCAACAGCAGCGGCAAGTTGCGCGCCACCTCGACATAGATCGTCGCCGCGCGCGCCAATAGCCAGTTCTTCGACAGGCGCGCAATGCCGATCAGCGCGCCCAGGATCGTCGCCAGAACGATGCCGACCACCGCCACGCGCAGGGTATTGAGAACGCCGACGATGAGCGCCCGCAGATAGCTATCGGCCGGCGAGTACGCAATCATTGCCTCGCCGACCGGCAAGCCGGCCTCGCGGTCGAGAAAGCCGAAACCGCTGGCGATTTTCCGCGTTTCCAGATTCTGGATTGTGTTGGAGATCAGATACCAGGCGACCAGCGCCACGCCGGCGATCGCCAGAACCTGATAAAGCAGGGCGCGAACCGTCGGATCGCGCAGGGACAGCCTGACGCCCGGCGATGCGGGTGGGCGTTTGCCGGCGGCGGGGCGTGAAGCCATGTCGCCGCCTTCAGCGAAGGGAACGGCAGATCGTTTGCATGGGCATTATGGGCCGAACCGCGGCTGCGCGTCGACGACAGCGCAACCGCGGTCCAATCCCATCCTATGCCTGCTTGCTTAGCGCATCGGCGGGGAATACATCACTCCGCCGTCCTTCCACAGAGCATTGATGCCGCGCTCGAGGCCGAGCGGGCTCAGGTTGCGGTCATAGCTTTCGCTATAATTGCCGACCTGCTTGATCACGTTATACGACCACTTCTCGTCGAGACCGAGCATCTTGCCGAAATCGCCGGTCTTGCCGACGAAGCGCTGAATGGCCGGGTTCGTGTCGTTGAGCATCTGGTCGATATTCTTGGAGGTGATCCCCATCTCTTCGGCTTCGAGCATGGAGTTAAACGTCCAGCGGACGACGTCGGCCCACCGGTTATCGCCATGGCGCACCGCCGGCCCGAGCGGTTCTTTCGAGATCACGTCGGGCAGAACCACATGGTCATTCGGGTTCGGTCCCGTGGCGCGGGTCGAAGCGAGGCCCGAACGGTCGGTCGTGTAAACGTCGCAACGGCCGGAATAATACGCCGCGGTGACTTCTTCGAGCTTCTCGATCACCACCGGCTTGAACGTCATCTTGTTGGCGCGGAAATAGTCGGTAAGATTGAGTTCGGTCGTCGTGCCCGGCTGCACGCATACAGTCGCGCCGTTCAGCTCCTTGGCGCTCTTGACGCCGAGTTTCTTCGGCACCATGAACCCCTGCCCATCGTAAAAGTTAACGCCGACGAAGTCGAGGCCGAGCGCTGTATCGCGCTGCAGCGTCCATGTCGTGTTGCGGGCCAGCATATCGACTTCGCCCGACTGCAGCGCGGTAAAGCGTTGCTGGGCGGTCAGCGGCACATAACGAACCTTATTGGCATCGCCGAACATGGCAGCGGCAACCGCCCGGCACATGTCGACATCCAGTCCCTTCCATACGCCCTGGCTGTCGGGCGCGCCGAAACCGGCCAGGCCCGTATTCACGCCACAGGCCAACGCGCCGCGCGATTTTACAGCCTCGAGCGTCGACTGGGCCAAGCCCGGAGTGGCGGAGGCCGCAAAGGTCAATGCAGCGCCCGCCGCCATCAATGCAATCTTTTTCATGTTACCTTCCCTGTCGTTACCGTTATTGATGAACATTCGACCGACGGCATCAACAGCCCGGAAAAGCCTGCATCAATACAGCACAACACGATCGAAACCGATCTTGCCGTCGTATAGATGTTATCCGCTTAATCCGATGGCTGTGATCTGGGGTAAGCGTAACACAGCATCGTCTTGATTAACAAGGCGGCAATCGAATTCTCGCGGTTGGCGACAGGCTGCGGCGATGTCATTATGGCCGGCAATGTCATCTGTCCCTAACGCTCGGTTGCCCATGAAGCCCGAAACGCTCCTGACCACCGCCGGCCGCGATCCCGTCGCCAATTTCGGCATTGTCAATCCGCCGGTGCACCACGCCTCGACCGTCCTTTTCCCGACCCTCGACGCCTTCGAGAACGCGCATAAGCATCGCCACGATCCGGGTGTGGTCTATTACGGCCGATATGGCACGCCGATCACCTTTGCGCTTCAGGATACGGTCGCCGCCCTCGACGGCGGGCATCGCTCGATCGCTGTCGCCTCGGGCCTCGCCGCCGTCACCACGGCGCTGACCGCGTTCCTCAAGGCCGGCGATCACGCGCTGGTCG
>JACQAF010000272.1 GCA_016195145.1 Rhodospirillales bacterium | reverse complement strand
GGATACATGAACGGCTGGCCGATGGAATATTTATGCGCCATCGCGGCGATCGTCGGCATCTTGGCGATCATGCGATAGGAGGCGACCATGCGCTGATGCGGGTCGCCGATATCGAGGCTGTCATGATAGAAGGCCGACAGCGCGCCGACCACGCCGCACATCACCGCCATCGGGTGCGCGTCGCGCCGGAAGCCGGTAAAGAAGCGTCCGATCTGTTCGTGCAGCATGGTGTGGACGGTGATATCGCGTTCGAATTTCGCTTTCTGCTCGGCGGTCGGCAGTTCTCCCTTGAGGAGGAGATAACACACCTCCATGAAGTCGCTGTGCTCGGCGAGGTCCTCGATCGAATAGCCGCGATGCATAAGCACGCCTTCGTCGCCGTCGATGAAGGTGATCTTGGATTCGCAGGATGCGGTCGAGGTGAAGCCCGGATCGTAGGTGAAATATCCCATCTCGGCGTACAGCTTGCGGACGTCGATGACCTTGGGGCCGAGAGTGCCGTCGATCAGCGGCAGGTCCATGCGTTTGCCGGTCGAGTTGTCGATGATGGTGACGGTGTTCTTGTTTTCAACGGCGGCGGCTTTTTTGTTCATCGGAACTTTCCTCGCCGGGGCCCCGGGCAGGCCCCTAGCCTGTGTTGCTTTGCAGCAAAAAGAATAAGGCCGGACGGCGGTTAAGGCAATTCACCAAACGGGCGCTTATGGGTTACCCGGTTACATCGGCCAAACGGGCCAATGTCTCATCTTTGCCAAGGATTTCCATGACTTCGAAGATCGGCGGCGAGGTTGTGGCGCCCGAGAGCGCAGCACGCAGGGGCTGGGCAAGCTGACCGAGCTTGCAACCGGCGGTCTCGGCGGCCGTGCGGACCGCCGCTTCGAGGGGGGCCGCCTGCCAGTCGGCGAGGCCGGCGAAGGTGCTGCCGAGGCTGCGCAGCCGCGCCTTGGCGTCGGTATCGAGGAGCTTGGCTGCCGCCTCGTTGATCGCGAGCGGCCGCGTCTCGGCATAGAAGCGGGCGCTATCGGCGAGCTCGACCAGCGTCTTGGCGCGCGCCTTGAGGCCGCCCATGCCGCGCAGAATCCGCGCCCGGGCGCCGGCATCGACCGGCCGGCCGAGCGCCTGTTCGATGCGGGGCACGACGAGGTCGACCAGCCGTGGGTCGGCAGCCGCCCGCAGATAATGGCCGTTGAGATTGGCTAGCTTGGCGAAATCGAACCGCGAGGGCGAACGGCCGACGGCGTCGAGATCGAACCATTCGATCGCCTGTTCGGTCGGGATGGTTTCCTCGTCGCCGTGGCTCCAGCCAAGCCGCAGCAGGTAGTTGCGCAACGCCTCGGGCAGGTAGCCCATGTCGCGATACGCCTCGACGCCGAGCGCGCCATGACGCTTCGACAGCTTGGCCCCGTCGGGACCGTGGATCAGCGGGATATGGGCATAGACCGGCACCGGCCAATCCATGGCCTGGATCAGCTGCATCTGGCGCGCGGCGTTGTTGAGATGGTCGTCGCCGCGGATGACATGAGTCACCCCCATGTCATGATCGTCGACCACAACAGACAGCATGTAAACCGGCGTGCCATCGGCGCGCAGCAGGATCATGTCGTCGAGCTGCTGGTTGTCGATCACCACGTCGCCCTGCACCTTGTCGCGGATGATTGTCTGGCCGGCCTGCGGGGTCTTGAGGCGGATGACCGGGGCGACACCGGCGGGCGCATCCTTGGCGTCGCGGTCGCGCCAGCGGCCGTCATAGCGCATCGGCCGGCCTTCGGCTTTGGCCTTGGCGCGCATCTCGTCGAGTTCGGCCGGCGAACAGTAGCAACGATAGGCCTTGCCTTCGGCAAGCAGCTGATGCGCCACCTCGGCGTGCCGCTTGGCGCGGGCGAACTGATAAACAACCTCGCCGTCCCAATCGAGGCCGAGCCATTTGAGGCCGTCGAGGATGGCGTCGATCGCCGCCTCGGTCGAACGCGCGCGATCGGTGTCCTCGATGCGCAGGCAGAATTTCCCCTTGTGATGGAGGGCGAACAGCCAGTTGAACAGCGCGGTGCGCGCGCCGCCGATATGGAGGAAGCCGGTGGGGGACGGGGCGAAACGACAGACGATGGTCATACTGGAGGTTGCAGTCCTGCGGGATTAGAATTTGCGGATCGGGGCCCGTGTTTAGCACATCCGGCTGGGGGATTCAGCCCTCGGGGGAAATCGGCACAAGGCGGTCGGGAATGACCGGCAACGGAGAAGAGGCAACCTGGCCGCAGGGCGACGGGACACGCGCAACGAGGGCGCCCGGCGCGCGGATCGGGGCGTGGGTCTCGGGCGTTCTCGCAGCCGAGCAGACACGGCTGGCGTTGTGGCTGCCGGTGGCCTTCGGGGCCGGCATCGGGGGGTATTTCGGCCTCGCCACCGAACCGCCGATATGGGCCGCGCCGGCATTCGTGGTGCTGGCGATTATTGCGGCTATTGTCGGCCGGCGGCACGCGTTGATCGTTGGGATCGCACTGGCGGCCACGGCGGCCGGTCTTGGGGTAACGGTCGTCCAGTGGCGAGCGTTATCGGTCGCCGCGCCCGTGCTCGAACGGCGCATCGGGCCGGTCGAGGTCAGCGGCCGCGTCGTTGCCATCGATATCCGGCCGGCCGACCGGCGGATGGTGCTCGATCGGGTGACGCTGTCGGGGCTGGAGCCGGCGCATACGCCCGTGCGGATCCGTGTCCAGATGCGCAAGGCCCCGGCCGATCTGCGCCCCGGCGATCGGGTCGAATTGCGCGCCATGCTCATGCCGCCGCCGGCTCCGGCGGCGCCGGGGGCCTATGATTTTCAGCGCCAGGCGTGGTTCGAACAGCTCGGCGCGGTCGGCTATGCGCTAGGCGCGGTTCGTCGGACGGCGCGTGGGGACGAAACGACGAGCGGCTGGCGGATGCGTCTCGACGCCGTGCGCCTTGCCATGGTCGAGCGGGTAACGGCGACGCTGCCGGGCCCCGTCGGGGCGGTGACGGCGACGTTGCTGACCGGCGAGCAAAAAGTCGTCCCCCCGGCCGAGATGGGGGCGATTCGCGATTCCGGGCTCGCCCACCTGCTGGCGATATCGGGACTGCATGTCAGCCTGGTCGCCGGTATTGTGTTTTTCGCCATACGCGGCGGGCTGGCGCTCGTGCCGCCGGTCGCATTGCGCTACCCGATCAAGAAATGGGCGGCGGTCGCCGCTTTTGTCGCCATTTCCCTTTATGCGCTGTTCGTCGTGCCGGCGGTGCCGGTTCGCCGGGCCTGGCTGATGGCGGGCGTGGTGTTGTTCGCCATTCTAATCGACCGCACGGCGATCTCGATGCGGCTGGTCGGGTGGGCGGCCTTCGCCGTGCTGTTACTGGCGCCCGAAAGCATCCTCAGCCCCAGCTTCCAGATGTCGTTTGCGGCGGTCGTGGCGTTGATCGCCGGCTGGGAGGCATTGCGCGGCCGGTTCGCCCGCTGGCGGGCGGGCGCCGGGTTCGGGCGTCGGGCGCTCCAGGGATTGTCGGCCGTGGCCTTCACGACCTTCGTCGCCGGCATGGCCTCGGCCCCCTATGCGCTCTATCACTTCAACCGCTTTACGCTCTATGGGCTGGTCGCCAACTTGATTGCGGTGCCGTTAACCGGGCTATGGGTCATGCCGTGGGCGGTGATGGTCTACGTACTGGCCCCGTTCGGGCTCGACGGCCCGGCTCTGGCCGCGATGGGCTGGGGGGTGGAGGGCATCCTCGCCGTCGCCCGCATGGTGGCCGGATGGGACGGCGCGGTTGCGCTGCTGCCGGCGATGCCGGTATGGGGTCTGGGGGCGGTGACGCTAGGCGGCTTGTGGCTGTGCCTGTGGCAACGGGGCTGGCAGCTGGCCGGGGTGCCGGTGATCCTGCTAGGCCTTGCATCCATCCCGCTGCAACGCGGCCCCGATGTGCTGGTCGCGGGCGATGCGCGGCTCGTCGCTGTGCGCGGGGCGGACGGCTTATTGCAGCTCTCGGCCCAACGGGCGGTCCGGATGACCCGCGAAACGTGGTTGCGGCGCGCGGGGCAGGACGGGGCCGTTCTCTGGCCCAAGGATGGGATCGGGATTGACGGCCGGCTCGCCTGCGATACCGACGGCTGTCTCTACGCCGCACACGGCCGGACGGTAGCGCTGGTGCGGCGCATCGGAGCACTGGCCGAGGATTGTCGCATGGCAAGCGTCGTGGTGGCGACGATCCCGATACGCCGCGACTGCCCATCGGCCGTGGTCATTGATCGTTTCGCGCTGTGGCGCGACGGCGCGCACGCGATCTGGCTCGACGGGCGGATCCGGGTGGAAAGCGTGCGCGGATATCGTGGCGCACGCCCGTGGGTGCTGCCGGCGCCACGGTCCCGCCAGAAAAATGCAACAGCCGGGCGTTGACGTTCAGAGTTTGCGGATGAGGCCGACGGCCCGGCCCTGCACGCGCACCCGGTCGGGGCCGAAGATGCGCGTTTCATAGGCCTTGTTGGCGGGTTCGAGCGCGATCGACGCGCCGCGCCGGCGCAGGCGTTTCAGGGTCACCTCGTTGTCGTCGATCAGGGCCACGACAATCGTGCCGTTATCGGCTGTGTCGGAGCGCTGGACGATCACCGTATCGCCATCATAGATGCCGGCGTCGATCATCGAATCGCCAGCGACTTCGAGAGCGAAATGCTCGCCGCGCGACAGAAGCGAGGGAGGAATTTCGATCGTTGTCGAAGCGTCCTGTACGGCCTCGATCGGCAGGCCGGCCGCGATCCGCCCGTAAAGTGGCAAGGAAACCGTTTGCGACGCCGTCCCGGCATTGGCCATGACCGCGGCGCTGACTCCCGTAAGACCATTGCGAAATTCGCCCTGGATGACTTGCGGCCGGAAACCGCCCACGGGCGCGGCCGGCTTGGCTGGTGCCGGATTGTTGCCGGGCTGGTTTTCCGGCAGGCGGACGACTTCAAGCGCCCGCGCCCGGTGGGGCAGACGATGGATAAATCCCCTTTCCTCAAGCCCGGTTATCAACCGGTGGATGCCGGATTTGGAACGCAAACCAAGCGCCTCCTTCATCTCGTCGAACGAGGGCGAAACGCCGTTTTCGTTGAGATGACGATTGATGAACATGAGAAGCTCGTATTGCTTGCGCGTCAGCATCATACCACCCACGGTCGGTCAAAAAGAGACGCGGAACAAACCCGCAACGAAGAGGATGTTCTAGTTTAGTTCCGCCTCAGCGTCAAGGGGGCGCGGATCCGTTACGATCCGGAGCGGGAAAACCCGGATAGCCACACGATCAAAGCAGGATCGGTCCATCGCGCAACAAAAGGACATCGACCGGATCGCCGGCCTTTGCGGCCGGGGCGTGCGGGAGACGGATGACAAGGCAGTCGGCCTTGGCGAGGAATGAGAGCATCGAGCTGTCCTGACGCGGGAACGGTGTTGCGACGCGCCGGCCGGCCGCATCGAGGGCGAGCGTCGAGCGCAGATAGTCCTGGCGCTGGTCGTTTTCGGCGAGATCGCAGCCGAGGATGGCGGTATGACCCGACGGGCCGGTCTCGGCGAGACCCAGCATCCTGGCGACGGCGGGGACGAGGAAAATCATCGAGCAGACCAGCGACGATACCGGGTTGCCGGGGAGGCCAAGGAGAGGCGTGGCGCCAATCTTGCCGAACATCAGCGGCTTGCCGGGGCGCATGGCGAT
>JACQAF010000271.1 GCA_016195145.1 Rhodospirillales bacterium | reverse complement strand
CGCTTGCCGGCGAGCATCGCCGTGACCTTCGCATGGGCGTCGGCGCAGGCGACATCGACCGCGTCGGCGTAGAGCTTGAGCGCCGGGTCGGCGGTCAGCCGTTCGCGCAACGGGGCGAGCAGTTCGTCGCGGAAAACGTCCCATTCCCGCGCCGCCGCGCATTGCCGCGCGATCCAGCGCAGCCCGCCGCCGATCTGCCGCCGGTCGTCCTTGCCAAGAATGCCGCGAAAAGCCGACAGCGCCGAGCGCAACCGGCGGACCGCGACGCGCATCTGATGCACGCCCTCGGTCACGTCGCCGGCGCGTACCGCCGCTTCGTTGGCGCGCAAATGCAGCAGGCAGTTGCGCCCGATACGCAGAACCGTCTCGGCGACGGTCGCCGCGCGGTCGAGGCGCAACGGCGCCGCCTTGTGGGCGCGCGGATCGGCGTGGGCGGCGAGCGCATAGCCGCGTTCGGCCTTGCTCATCGGCTCGACGGTGAAAGGAATGCTCTTGCGCAGCTTGCGCGCCAGCGCATAAAGCCCGGCCCGGTCGCCGGATTTGAGCTCCAGTTCGGCTTCGCAGATCGGCATCCGGCCATTGGCGCTCTTGATCTCGCCCACGTCGACCGCCAGCTCGATCGCGCTCCCCTTGAGGCGCAATGGCCAGGTCGTGCGCCGGAAATCGGTGACGAAAAGCGGCTGCAGGCGGTCGCGCACCTTGTCGGCGCCCAGCAGCTTGCGAAGATTCCGGTTCTCGATCCGCTCGATATGGGCGGCCCCGAGATCGGGCCGGTCGCCGCCGACATCGACCTCCCATTCCAGCCGGGCGGCCGTGCCGCCGCTAGCGTCGGGCGCGCATTTGACGGTTTGCACCCGGCGCTGGCCGATCTTGCGCACGCGCAAGGCGACCCGGTGGTGCATCAGGCGCAGGTCGGGAGTGTCGAAATAGGTCGAGACCAGGCGCTTGCGCGCCGGTTTGCCGCTCCCCAGCCGGCGCAGCAGGCTGTGGCGCATCAGGCGCGCGACGGCGTCCGGCGATATCTTTAATTTGAGTTCGGTTTCAATGGGATCGCCGCTGTCGGTCATTATTATGCCTGGCCGTTTCTTGGGCTCCCGCGAACCCGCGGATCGGGCCATCGAGGGGTGTATCGGACACCCCTTCATTGTAACCAACCGGTGCGGGCCGCCGCAATGTGTCCGGCCAAGAAAAATGTCCGTTTCGGAGGCTAATTATCTTTTTATTTCAATGCCCTTTCGTCACATGGCGGTCATACAGGGAAAATGCTCACAAGGTGCCGGGATAGGCCCCGCCATCGAGCAGGATGTTCTGCCCGGTAAGGAACCCCGCCTGGTCGCTACACATGAAGGCGCAGAAGGCGCCGAATTCGCCGGCCGAGCCGAAACGGTTGGCCGGAATCTGCCGGCGGCGCTCCTCGTGCAGCTCGTTCACGTCGCGCCCAGCCGATTTCGCGGCGGCGGCGAAGGTCGCGCGCAGGCGATCGGTCTCGAACGCGCCGGGCAGCAGGTTGTTGATCGTCACGTTGTGTTTCGCGACCTGGCGCGACAGGCCGGCGATGAAGCCCGTCAGGCCGGCCCGCGCGCCGTTCGACAGGCCGAGCATGGCGATCGGCGCCTTGACGGCGCCCGAGGTGATATTGACTACGCGACCGAAGCGCCGGCCGATCATGCCGTCGATCGTCGCCTTGATCAGCATGATCGGCGAGATCATGTTGGCGTTGACCGCCGTCTGCCATTCACGCTCGCCCCAATCGCGGAAATCGCCCGGCGGCGGACCGCCGGCGTTATTGACCAGGATGTCGGGTTCGGAGCACGCAGCGAGCGCCGCCGCCCGCCCTTCGGGCGTGGTTACGTCAGCCACAATCGCCGTCACCCTGGCCCCGGTCGCGTTGCGGATTTCCTCGGCCGTCGCCTCCAGCACTTCGCGGCCGCGCGCGAGGATGGTCAGCACCGCCCCTTCGCGGGCGAGCGCCAGCGCACAGCCCTTGCCCAATCCCTTGCTGGCGGCGCAGACCAGCGCCTTCTTGCCGGCGATGCCAAGATCCATGATGGCGTTCCCCCTTTTGCGACGATCAGGTTTCGTTTCGGTCGATGCGGGCGAGATCGTTCAGCACGTCGCGCGCCAGCGGCACTGTGATCGCGCGCCGCGCGGCGAGCGAGGCGGCATCGAGCGCCGCCGCAACCTGCCGCACGGCGGCGAAGGAGCGTTCGAGCCGCGGCACGATATAGGCGACGACATCCGGGCCGACGCGCAGCTGCCGGTCGGCGAATAGTTTCACCAGCACCGCCTCGATCAGGCTTTCGTCCGGCGGCAGCACTTCGACTGCCGGCAAGGCCGATAGCCGCGAGTGCAGATCGGGAAGGTCGATTCCCCAGCGCGCCGGCGGCAGGCGTGCGGTCAGCAGCAGATGCCCGCCGCATTCAGCAAGAAAATTATGGAGATGGAATAATGCGCGTTCGTCGGCGCCCCGGTCGGCATCGTCGATCACCGCCGCGCGGGCATCGCCTAGCAATCCCGGCGCGTCGCCCACCGTCAGCGTCGCAAGATCGATGCGCCGCGCCTGCGAGCGCGCCCGCCACACCTCGGCAAGATGGGTTTTGCCACATCCCGCCGGACCATAAATAGCGAGCCCCGGCGCCGGCCAGCGCGGCCACAAATCAAGCCAATCGATCGCCGCGCGGTTACTCGCCCCGACCAGAAAATCTTCCCGCCCGAGCGCCGTGCGATGCCCGAGGGCGAGCGGCATCTGGCCGCTCAACGCGCGCCCCCGTCCCCGCCTCCATCCCCGCCGCCGTGGCCGAGATAAAGCGGGCTGCGGAGATAGCGCTGCAAGGCGAAGCGCAGCAGCACGCCGATCACCGCCGCAATCGGCACGGCGAGCAGCACGCCAACGAAACCGAAAACTGCGCCGCCGGCGAGCACCGCGAGGATCACCCAGACGGGATGCAGGCCGACGCGCTCGCCGACCAGCCGCTGTGCGACGAAATTGCTCTCGATGAAATTACCGACGAAAAAAACCGCCAGCACGGCGGCCATCATCGTCCATGCGCCGAACTGGAACCAGGCGATCGCCAGCCCGATCGCCGCGCCGACCAGAAAGCCGACATAGGGAATGAACGACAGCACTCCGGCCAAGAGGCCGACTATCAGGCCGTAATGCAGGCCGATGATGCTGAGCCCGATGGCGTAGAACACGCCGACCATGACGCAAACCAGCGCCTGGCCGTAAAGAAAGCCCGAAATGCGCTCGTCGATCAGGCGCAGTTGCTCGCGGATCGTCGCGGCCTGGTCGCGCGGCAGCCATGAATCGACCGCATCGACGATGCGCGTCCAGTCGCGCACCAGATAAAACGCCACGATCGGCGTGATGAAGATCAGCGCCAGCAGATTGAACAGCGCGAGACCGCCGCTCCAGAACCCAGCCAGCACGCTGCCGAGCCAGAGCAGCAGCTTGCCAGCCAAATCCGACGCGCCGCCGATCTGCTTGACGTCGCCGCTGCCGGCGCGTTCCGCCAGCATTTCGATCCATGGCCGCGCCTGCTCGTAAAGCGCCTGCGCGGCGGCGACCAGGCGGTCGACCAAGCCGGGAATCTGCGTGCGTAAAACCGGGACGAGGAGAACGATCCCGATGCCGACGATGACGAAGAAGGCGCAGATCGCCAACGCCGCCGACAACGTGCGCCCCCACCCCCATCTCTCGAGCCGCTCGACCACCGGCGAGAGGAGATAAGCGATCGCCGTGCCGACAACGAACGGCAGCAGGACCGGCCGCAACAGCCACAGTACGGCGATCAATATCCCGACGACGGCGGCCCACAGGACGATCCGCGTGGTCTGGGTCATCGTGCATCCTCGATCCGCGCCAGCCGCCGGCTCCAGTGCACGAGATAGGCGAAGCCGGACAATATGGTCGTCGCCGCGACCACGGGAATGAGCAGCCCGGTCGCCCCGTAATCGTCGAGGCCGAGGCCGAGCCGCGCCAGCACCAGGCCGATCAGCGCGATCTGCGCCACCGTATTGACCTTGCTGATGGTCATCGGCACCGCCTTGAAGGATTGCGTGATCGCCTGAACGACGACGGCCCCGCCGAGGATGAACAGGTCGCGAAAGATGACCAGAATCACCAGCCAGACCGGGATATGGCCGAGCCAGCCGAGCGTCGCATAGGCGCCGACCAGCAGCGTCTTGTCGGCCAGCGGGTCGAGATAGGCGCCGAGTTCGGTGCGCGCATCGAACCGCTTGGCGATGAAACCGTCGAGCGCGTCGGTGACCCCGGCGGCGGCGACCAGCCAGAACGCCGCCGTCATCCGGCCGTCGATCATCAGCCATACGGCGAGCGGCACGGAGACCAGCCGCGCGAAGCTGAACAGGTTGGGAATGTTGATCACGGCCGCGTTGCGGGCTTCGCCCCCTCCGCCGCCCGGGTCAGGGTCAGCCGCCACGCGGCGCCGTCTTGGCTCAGCGTCAGATCTTTTTGCGCCAGCGCCAGGCGCAAGGCCGTCTCGTCGCCGATATAGCTGAGATGCACCGTCGCCAGGCCGTGCATCAGGCTGACCAGCTCGCTGCGCCGGACGATGGCGATCTCGCCGAGACGGCTGCGGACCGCCACCCAGTCGGCGAGATTGCGCAGTTTCACCTCGGCGACCAGCGACGCCTCGCTGGCGAAGCGCAGCAGAACGTCGTCCTTCCACCGTTCCTCGATCAGCATGGCGATTTCGGCCGCGGCCCGGGCCATCAGCGCGTCGTCGGTTTCATCCGGCCGCGCCGCATAGCTTTCGACCACAGTCAGATCGCCTGACACGGCGCCGAAACGCGACAGCGCCACCTGCAAAACCGCCGGCGCGTCGGCGGGCGTTTCGAGGGTTGCCTGAACGACCAGAACGCCGACCGCGCCGTAGCGGTTCGAGATGGCGGCGACGCGCGCCTCCTCGCCGACCAGCGCCTGCTCGGCGCTGATATCGGCGATATCGGCGAGATCGCCCAGCGGCACGATGAGCGGCGCAAGTCCGTCGGGCGCCGGCAGTTTGTCCCACGCCGCCCGCCACGGGTTGGGTTCGTCCCACAACAGCGCCACGCCCCCGGCATTCAGCATCGGCAGAACGACCAGCGGCTTGGCGTAGGATTCGGCGAACGGAATGTCGCTGCGGCGCAACAGCGCCCGAATATCGGCCGGCTTGAAGCGGTAAGTCAGCTTGGCAAGATAGCGTACGCTCGATGTGCGTTCGTCCTGAACCTCGAAACTTTCGACCAGATCGGCGATTTGCGCGTCGGGGGGCGAGGGCAGGCGCGCATAGGCGGTTTTCGGCACCAGGCGTTCGAACAGCCGGCGTAGCGCCCGGCGCTGCCCATCGGCAATCGCGCTTTCGCGCGCCGTCGAGGCCGTCGCCGCCGTCTTATCGACATCGATCCCGCGCACGGTGAAGGCAGCGGATGCGCTGGGGGCGCTGGCGGGGACCTGCGCGTACGCGGCGCCCGCACCCATGGCAGCGAAGACAAAAACCGCGAATGCGGCCATCATCTTCCGCCATTGGCGCGGAAAACGGCTCTCGGCGGGCATGGATGGCGCTATTCTTTGCATCGTTGCAAACCGTTGTAGATCAAGTATGTTCGCCGGGCGTCGAATTCCACTGTTGAGCTTGGCTTTATAACGCATCTCGCACGAGGTCACCATTAAGAGCAACCGCTATACCGAAGCCGGGGTCGATATCGACGCTGGCGACGCCCTGGTCAATGCAATCAAGCCGCTGGCCGCGGGAACGCGCCGGTCGGGGGCCGACGCCCAGCTCGGCGGATTCGGTGCGCTGTTCGACGTGCGCGCCGCCGGATACAAGGACCCGATCCTCGTCGCCACGACCGACGGCGTCGGCACCAAGCTCAAAATCGCCATCGAATCCGGGCGGCACGATACAGTCGGCATCGATCTCGTCGCCATGTGCGTCAACGACCTCGTGGTCCAGGGTGCGGAACCGCTGTTCTTTCTCGACTATTACGCGACCGGCAAGCTCGACGTCGCCGCCGGTCGTGCCGTCGTCGCCGGCATCGCCGCCGGTTGCCGTGAAGCGGGTTGCGCGCTGATCGGCGGCGAGACGGCCGAGATGCCGGGCATGTACGTCAAAGGCGATTACGATCTCGCCGGTTTCGCCGTCGGCGCGGTCGAGCGCGGCCGGCTGGTCGATGGCCGCGACGTGCAGCCGGGCGACATGGTTCTCGGCATCGCCTCTTCCGGCCTGCATTCGAACGGCTTTTCGCTGGTCCGCCGCGTCGTCGCCGAAGCGAAGCTCGCCTGGGACGCGCCAGCCCCCTTCGCCGCCGGGCGCGGCCTGGCCGAAGCGCTGCTCGCCCCGACGCGGATTTACGTCAAAAGCTGCCTTGTCCTTGCCCGCGCCGGGCTGGTCAAGGCGATGGCGCACATCACCGGCGGCGGTCTGGTTGAAAATGTGCCGCGCGTCATTCCCGATACGGCGATGGTCGAACTCGACGCCCGAAGCTGGGCGCTGCCGCCCGTCTTTGCCTGGCTCGCCCGCGCCGGCCGCATCACGCCCGGCGAAATGTCGCGCGTGTTCAATTGCGGCATCGGCATGGTCGTCGTCGTCGATGCGGCAAGGGCCGACGAGGCCGTCAAGTCGCTCGAAGTCGCGGGCGAACGGGTTTATCGCATCGGCCGCGTCGTCCGGCGCACTGGCGACGCGCCGGGCTGCATCGTCGCCGGTATCGATACGGCCTGGGCCTGAACGGAGCCCGAAAGATGGCGCACCGGCGGGTCGCGGTTCTGATATCCGGGCGCGGCAGCAACCTGCAAGCCCTGATCGATGCGGCGCTCGACCCCGGCTATCCGGCCGAAATCGTCAACGTCATCTCGAACGAACCGGCCGCCGCCGGCCTCGAACGCGCGCGCAAGGCCGGACTCGCGACCGAGATCGTCAACCATCGAAATTTCGCCGACCGCGCCGCTTTCGACGCGGCTCTCGATGCCCGCCTGAGGGCCGCCGGGGCCGACCTCGTTTGCCTCGCCGGATTCATGCGGCTGCTTACCCCCGGATTTGTCGCCGGCTGGCGCGACCGCATGCTCAACATTCACCCCTCGCTGCTGCCGGCTTTTCCCGGCCTCGATACCCATGCCCGGGCGCTCGCTGCCGGAGTCCGGTTTGCCGGCTGCACGGTGCATTTCGTCCGCCCGACGATGGATGACGGCCCGATCATCGCCCAGGCCGCCGTGCCGGTTCTGCCGCACGATACGGCGGACTCCCTCGCCGCCCGCGTCCTCGAAGCCGAGCATCGGCTCTACCCCTGGGCCTTGCGCCTGGCGGCAACCGGCCGGGCGACGGTGGTCGGCGAGCGAGTGGTCGTCGATGGGGCCAAGGTTGCGGCCGGCGCGCTGATCAACCCACCGCCGGATTAACCAATTCCCTGCGACATTTAGACCCTATCCAGCCGCCCGCGCTTCTTGTAAGTTTGCCGCCGGAATTTTTCGGAGGATTCTTATTATGGTTACTCAGGCCCCCAGCAACGGTCAGAAATTCGACATGCGCCAGCCGGATGAGACGTGGAAAAATTTTATCCATCTCGCCGTTTGGACGATCGTTCTGAGCACCATCACGCTTGTCGGTATGGCCCTGTTCCTGACCGGCGGCAATCCGCCGGCCGGCCAGTAAGCGAAGACGCTCGCGATCCAACGACAAAGGGCCGCCCCCCTGGGGGCGGCCCTTTTCATTTGCCGGCAGCCGGCGGGCTTAGCCGACGATTTCGAGCCCGCTGAAGAAGAAAGCGATCTCGATCGCCGCGTTTTCCGGGCTGTCGGAGCCGTGGACCGAATTGGCCTCGATCGATTCGGCGAAATCCTTGCGGATGGTTCCGGGGGCGGCCTTGGCCGGATCGGTCGCGCCCATGATTTCGCGATTCTTGGCGACTGCGCCCTCGCCTTCGAGCGCCTGCACGACGACCGGGCCCGAGCACATGAAATCGCACAGCGACCTGAAGAACGGGCGGTCCTTGTGGACGGCGTAAAACGCCTCGGCCTGGGCGCGCGACAGGCGCAACCGCTTTTGCGCCACGATGCGCAGGCCCTTGCCCTCGAACCGGGCGTTGATCTGGCCGGTCAGGTTGCGGCGGGTGGCGTCGGGCTTGATGATCGACAGCGTGCGTTCGATGGCCATGGCCGAGGGTCTCTCTCTGGTGATCCGGGTAAGAGCGCGGGGCTTATAGCGGGTCGCCGCCCGCCCGGCAACCGCTAAGCGCAGGCCTAGCCGGCATTCTTCCACTTGCCCTGGTCGTCCTGCCGCCAGTAAGTGAGCGCGTGTCCGGCTTCCTTATAGGCTTTCCAGCGTCCGCGCGCCGCCGCCACCGCCGCCTCGTCGTTGCCATCGAAGAATTCGCACGCCATCGGCCACGCACCGATGTCGCCGGCCGCGGCGCCGTCGGTCAGCACCAGCATGGTCGCCGCGTTGGGATTCTCGATTTCGGTGGTCAGCCACACCGGCTGGTCCTCGGCATGGCCGTCGCGCGCGCTGCCATGCGGCAGGAACGAACGATCGTCATAGGTCCACAGCGCGGCGTCGAGGGCCTCGATACGCTCGGTCGAGCCGGCGACGACCACCGCCCGTTCGCCGCGCGACAGAACTTTCTCCAGCACGCGCGGCAGGGCCGCTTCTAGCGTCGTCGTGCGCAGATGGTAAAAGCGGATCTCGCTCAGCCCCGCCTCCCTCGGCCTCGCGGCGCTCACGTCTCTTCGTAATGATCGGCGACGAAGCGCTCCAGCAGCCGCACGCCGAACGCCGTCGCCCCCTTGGGCACGGTCGGCGCATCCTTTTTCGACCAGGCGACGCCGGCGATGTCGAGATGCGCCCACGGCACGTCGTTGACGAAGCGGTTAAGGAACTGCCCGCCGATGGTCGAGCCGGCGCCGCGGTTCGAGCTGATGTTCTTCACGTCGGCCACGTCGCTATCGATATCGCGGTCATAGGCGTCGCCGAGCGGCAGGCGCCATAACCGCTCGTTGACCGCCTTGCCGGCGGCGATCAGCCGTTCGGTCAGCTCGTCGTTATTCGACATGATGCCGGCGTATTCGTTGCCGAGCGCGACGATCACCGCCCCGGTGAGCGTCGCGAGATCGATCATCGCCTTGGGCTTGAAACGGTCTTGCGTGTACCACAGCACGTCGGCCAGCACGAGGCGTCCCTCGGCATCGGTGTTGAGCACCTCGATGGTGCGCCCCGACAGCGATTTGACGATATCCGACGGGCGCTGCGCCGTGCCCGAGGGCATGTTTTCGACCAACCCGACCACGCCCACGGCGTTGACCTTGGCGCGGCGCGCGGCGAGCGCCTCGATCGCCCCGATCACCACGCCCGAGCCGGCCATGTCCCACTTCATGTCTTCCATGCCGGCCGACGGCTTGATCGAGATGCCGCCGGTGTCGAAAGTGACGCCCTTGCCGCACAACGCGAGCGGCCGCTTGTCCTTGGCCTTGGGCGCGCCATCCCAGCGCATGACGACAACGCGCGGCGGGTTGGCGCTACCTTGGCCGACGCCGAGCAGCGCATTCATGCCGAGCTTGGCGAGCTGTTTCTCGTCGAGAATCTCGACCTTGATGCCGAAGGCGGTCAACCGCCGGCAGCGCTCGGCCAGCGACTGCGGATAGATGACATTGGGGGGCTCGCTCACCAGATCGCGCGTCACGTAGATCGCGTCGGCGATGCGGTCGAGCGGGGCGAACGCCTTGCGCGCCCCGGCGACATCGGTCGCCATCAGGTTGAGCGCCCGCAAGGTGGGTTTGTTTTCTTCCTTCTCGCGCGTGCGGTACTTGTCGAACCGATAGGCGCGCAGGCGCGCGCCAAAGGCGATATTGGCCGCCATCTCGGGCGCCTGCAGCGGCGCACCGGGCAGGTTTTCGACCGGCAGGGTGGCGACGCTTTCGCCGGCCCGATTGAGCTGGGCGACGATCCGTCCGCCGAGATCCTGGAGTTTGAGCGCATCGAGTTTGTCGACCTTGCCGAGGCCGATCAGCAGAACGCGCGCCACCGACACGCCCTTGGGCGCCAGGATTTCGAGCATGTCGTCCTTGCGGCCTTTGAAGCGGCTGGCGCCCATGGCGCGGGTCAGCACGCCGCCGGTCTTCTTGTCGAGCGAAGCGGCGGCGGGCGTAAACTTGCGGTCCTCCAGCACGCCGACGACAAATGTGCCAGATGTCGGTTGTTCCGGTTTCGCGAAGGCAATTTTCATCTGTTTGCGTGTCCTCGTTAGGCTGCGTCCGGCCCCGAAAAAGACTGTGGGGAAAAAAGACCGTGGGCGGCACAATTTAGCCCAAATGCCGGCAAAGAAAAGGCTGCGTTTCAAGGCAGTACACGGTTTGTTCCCTAGGCCGCCCATCAAATGACGGGAAACAAGGGGGCGACGCGGGCTCAGCGGAGGCGGTTTCGATAATTTCCTGGCGGCGGCCCGGGCAATTTAGCCCCTGCACACCAGCTAAATCGCAACATTGAAAGAAGAAAGAAGCCCCCAGAGCTATTACCGACGAGAT
>JACQAF010000270.1 GCA_016195145.1 Rhodospirillales bacterium | reverse complement strand
GGTAGTACTTGTCGGTGGACTCTTCCGACGGGCCGGAGATGATGAGCGGGGTGCGGGCCTCGTCGATGAGGATCGAGTCGACCTCGTCGACGATGGCATAGTTGTGGCCGCGCTGGGTGCAATCCTCCAGGCGGAACTTCATGTTGTCGCGCAGATAGTCGAAGCCGAACTCGTTATTGGTGCCGTAGGTGACGTCGCAGGCATAGGCGGCGCGGCGTTCGTCGTCGGTCAGGCCGTGGACGATGCAGCCGACGGTCAGGCCGAGAAACTTGTAGACCCGCCCCATCCATTCCGAGTCGCGGTGGGCGAGGTAGTCATTGACCGTGACGACATGCACGCCCTTGCCCTCGAGCGCGTTGAGATAGACGGCGAGGGTGGCGACGAGGGTCTTGCCTTCGCCGGTCTTCATTTCGGCGATCATGCCGCGATGAAGGACCATGCCGCCGATCAGCTGGACGTCGAAATGGCGCTGGCCGAGGGTCCGCTTGGCGGCTTCGCGCACGGTGGCGAAGGCGTCGACCAGAAGGGCATCGAGCGGTTCGCCATTGGCCAGGCGTGCGCGTAGCATCGGGGTCCGCGCCTGCAGCGCGTCGTCGGAGAGCTTGGCAAGCTCCGCCTCGGCGGCGTTGATGGCCGCCACGTCGCCTTGCATGCTCTTGAGAATCCGGTCATTGGCTGTGCCGAACAGCCGTCGGGCGATTGCGCCGAACATGAATAATCCTCGAATATCAGGAAAATCGTCTGCGGAAATCCCGGAGTACGAATGAGACATATGCGCCCGGCGGGGTTCTGTCAACGAGACCCGCCGCCGCCGGCCTCTTGGGTCGCCGACAGGGCCGGAATCCGGGCCATCGCGCGCTTGTACGGAGGCAGGCGGCTGTGCAAGATACCGCCATGACGCCGGCTTGCTGATCCGTGCCGCAAATAGGCGGCGCAATCTCTCTACCCTGTCGCAACGAGGATTTCATATATGCCCAGATTCTGGTTTTCTGCCATGGCCTTAGCTTTGGCCCTGGGGGTTATTCCGGCGCTCGCCCAGACGCCGAAACCGCTCGACAATCAGGCCGATCCGGTGGTGGCGACGGTCGACGGGGTGCCGATCCTGCGCTCCGAATTGATACAGGCGCAACGCGCCTTGCCGGCCCAGCTTCAGCAAATGCCGCCGGAAATCCTTCTCCCGGCTGTGGTCGAACGGCTGATTAACACAAAATTGATCGTTCTCGCCGGGCGTAAGGACAAGCTCGCCGCCGATGCCGAGGTCAAGAAGCGGGTTACGGCCGCCGAAGACCAGGTGATCCAGGACGTCTATCTCAATCGCCTGCTCGAGGCGCGGATCAACGACCAGACGATCCGCCAGCGCTACGACCAGATGATCAAGGACAAGGCCGGCAAGGAAGAGATAAGCGCTCGCCATATTCTCGTCCAGACGGAGCCGGAAGCTCGCGAGATTATCGCCGCGCTTAAAAAGGGCGGCGACTTCGCGGCCCTGGCCAAGGAGAAATCGGTCGACCCGGCCGGCAAGCAGCAAGGCGGCGATCTCGGCTATTTCGGCCGCGAAGACATGGTGCCGGAATTCTCCGAGGCGGCATTCAAGCTCAAGGATGGCGAGATCAGCCAGGACCCCGTGCGCACCCAGTTCGGCTGGCACGTCATCAAGGTCGAGGCGCACCGGACGAAGACGCAGAGCTTCGAGGAAATGCGCGAAGAACTCGCTTCCGAAATGACGCGGGAAATCGTCGGCGACACGGTGACCAAGCTGCGCGAAGCGGCGAAGGTCGAGCGGTTCAATATCGACGGCTCGCCGCGTACCGATGGCGGCGGTCCGCCGGCCCGCTGACCGGGGCTGTTCGCCGGCCGCAGCGCAGCGCTTTTCCGATGGCGACGGGTGCAAGATGATTTAAAATTGCGCCCGGCCGTTCCTGCCGTCCTGTTCCGCGCCGCCAATCTTCGCGAGGTTCCGTCCACCGATGTCCAAGGTTTCGCCGCTCGCCCCCGAAAAATTTCCCGACCTGCTGCCGGTCGCCGGGGTTCGTCTGGCGACGGGATGCACCGGCATGCGCTACCGGGCGCGTGACGATCTGATGCTGGCGGTGTTGCCGCCCGGCGCCGCCGTGGCCGGGGTGTTCACCCGCGCGCTCACCGCTTCGCCGCCGGTCGAATGGTCGCGCAAGATGGCGCGTGGCGGTAAGGTGCGGGCGATCACGGTCAATGCAGGAAACGCCAACACCTTTACCGGCCGCGATGGCCGCCGGGCGGTCGAGGCGACGGCCGCCGCCGCGGCAAAGCTCGTCAAATGCAAGGCGTCGGAAGTGATGGTCGCCTCGACCGGCGTTATCGGCGTCAAGCTGTCGGCCGAGAAGGTCATCGCCATCCTGCCGACGCTGCATGGCGAGCTATCGGCCGATGCATGGCCGCGCGCGGCGAAGGCGATCATGACCACCGATACCTTTCCCAAGGGGGCAACGCGCCGGGCGCGGATCGACGACGCCGAGGTGACGATCAGCGGCATCTGCAAGGGCTCGGGCATGATTGCGCCCGACATGGCGACCATGCTCGCCTTCGTCTTTACCGACGCGAAGATTCCGGCCAAGACGTTGCAGGCGCTGCTCGCCGCCGCGACCGACCGTTCATTTAACTGCATTACCGTCGATGGCGACACCTCGACCAGCGACACCGTGCTCCTGTGCGCGACCGGCCAGGTCAAACACCGGCGGGTGGCGCAGGCCGGCGAGCCGGCGCTAGCCGATTTCCGCGCCAAGCTCGACGAGCTGATGATCGACCTCGCTCACCAGATCGTGCGCGATGGCGAGGGAGCGGAGAAATTCGTCACCATCAAGGTTTCCGGCGCGGTGTCGGCGAAGGCGGCGCGCCGGATCGGGCTCTCGATCGGCAATTCGCCCCTGGTCAAGACGGCGATCGCCGCGGCCGACGCCAATTGGGGCCGCATCGTCATGGCGGTCGGCAAGGCCGGCGAAAAAGCCGACCGCGACAAACTGGCGATTCGCATCGGCGGCGTGCCGGTGGCGACGGCCGGCGACGCGGTTCCCGATTATGACGAGGCGCCGATCGCCCGGCACATGCAGGGGCGGGATATCCTGATCGAGGTCGATGTCGGCGTCGGACGCGGCCGGGCGACTGTGTGGACTTGCGACCTCACGCACGCCTATATCGACATCAATGGCAGCTATCGAAGCTGATCCGCAGGGTTGCGCGGGCGCCACGCCGGCCGGCTGGTCGTCGCCCGCCGCCGATCCGGCGCGCATCGTGCTGGTCGCCGCCGCGGCCCTTCTCGACGTCGATAACCGCGTGCTGATCGCCCGGCGACCGCCGGGAAAATCGATGGCCGGTTTGTGGGAGTTTCCCGGCGGCAAGGTGCACGCGGGCGAAACGCCCGAGGCGGCGCTGGCGCGCGAGCTGGCCGAGGAACTCGGCATCGACATTGCGGCCGCCTGCCTCGCGCCATTCGTGTTCGCCTCGCACCGCTATCCCGATTTCCATCTGCTGATGCCGCTGTATCTCTGCCGGCGCTGGCAGGGCGCGATCACCCCGCGCGAGGGGCAGGAGATCGCCTGGGTGCGGGCGACCCGGCTCGCCGACTACGACATGCCGCCCGCCGACAGGCCGCTGGTGGCGATGTTGCGCGACTATCTCTAACTCGCAGCCGGGGACTATTCCGGCCGCTTATGCAACCGGGGCGGTTTTTCCCCGGCCGGTTTCTCGACGCCGCCGAGCGCGGTGGCGAGGCGAGAGGCTGCGCTGCCGGGGCGCAGGGGCTTTTGCTGTCCCGCGTGCGGCGCCCAGCCGGTGAGCATGACAATCTGGAAGGTTGCCGGTACCCGCTCGTCCTCGCCGGCGAATACGTCCTGATAGATCGCGGCGGCGCGCAGGATCGTGCTCTGGCGGGTGAAATCGCGGCGGCGTTCGACGGCGGCGTTGCTTTCGCCCATGCCGCGCAGATCGCGCATCAAATCCAGGGCGCTGCTATACGTTACCGTCACGGTGTCGGAATCGGCCACCGGCAACGCAAAGCCGGCGCGTTGCAATAACCCACCGGCGTCGCGAACGTCGGCGAAGGGCGAAACCCGCGGGCTGGCCCCGCCGCATTCGGCAATCTCGGCCTCGATCAGCGCGTGACGCAACTCGGCCAGCGTCTCGTTGCCGAAAATGGCGGCAAGGAACAACCCATCGGGCTTGAGCGCGCGCCGGATCTGGATCAGCGTTCCCGGCAGATCGTTGACCCAGTGCAGGCTGAGACAGCTGACCACCAGATCGAAGGCTCCGTCGGCGAAAGGCAGCCATTCCTCGTCGGCCGCCGCGGCAAAAATGCGCGGCGCGTCCGGCGCGGCGGCGGCGGCCCGGCGCGCCATCGAGGGCGAGATATCGCACTGGACAAGGGTCTCGATGCCGCCATGGCCGGCGAGCAGGCCGGCGAGGAATCCGTGATGCGCGCCAAGATCGAGCGCCAGCGGAAAACGGCGGTTGATGTCGTCAAGACGCTCGGCTAGGCGCAGCCCGATCTCGCGAAACAGAAAATCGTGATCGGCGATTTGCATCGCCGCCCGGTCGCGATGCCGGCGGACGGTGCGGCGGTCGAAGACGTGCTGTGCGTCGCCCATAGCGTTATATATTGCACGGTCTGCGGGTGGAAAACCAAGATTCTTCTCTTCCCCGTCGCCGCGCTCGTCACCGCGTTGACACCTCGCCCGGTCCATGATCGCATGGCGGGCGTATGCGCTTGCTTTCGCCACTCGCTGCTGCGTTGCGCCGGACGATTGCGGTCGCGCTCGATGCGGTGCTGCCGCCGCAATGCTTGTGCTGCGGCGCGGTCGTCGACGCAAGCGGCGCGCTTTGTTCTGCGTGCTGGAAAGCGGTCGAATGGATCGGGACGCCGCAATGCGCCGCGTGCGGCATCCCGTTCGAATTCGACCCCGGCTTCAACCAGGCGGACGAGGCGCTGCTGTGCGGCGCTTGCGTGCGCGACCCGCCGCCCTTCGCGCGCGCCCGCGCGGCGTTCCGCTACGACGACGGCAGCCGCGCGCTGCTTCTTGGCTTCAAGCACGCCGATCGCACATTTGCGGCCCCGGCCTTCGGGCGATGGCTCGCCCGCGCCGGGGCCGAATTGCTGGCGGCGGCCGATCTCGTCGTGCCGGTGCCGCTGCACTGGTCCCGGCTGGCCTGGCGTCGCTACAACCAGGCGGCCCTGCTGGCGCACGCCGTCGCCCAATCGGCCGGTCGTCCGTGCGCGCCGGATCTTCTGATCCGTCGCCGGCGTACGCCCAGCCAGGGCAATCTTGGCCCGGCCGCCCGGCAACGTAACGTGCGGCGGGCGTTCCGCGTCCATCCACGCCACCGGGCGCGGACGGAAGGCGCGCGTATCCTCCTGATCGACGACGTGTTCACCACCGGGGCGACGGCCGCCGAATGTACCCACACATTGCTGGATGCGGGCGCGGCCGCCGTCGATGTGCTGACCCTGGCGCGGGTTGTCCGGCCAGTTGCGGAATAGGCTGGCTGGCGGCGGCCGGGAGGAATTATGCTGTGCGCTCAAGCGGGGGTATTGCAACGGACGGAACAATGACAGCCAAGGTTGAAATCTACGCCAGCCAGTTTTGCGGTTATTGCTATCGCGCCAAGCAATTGCTGGCAAAAAAAAACATCGCGTTCACCGAATACGATGTTGACGCCGATTCGAGCCTGCGCGACGAGATGATCAAGCGCACCGGCGGCATGCGTACCGTGCCGCAGATTTTCATCGGCGAGGCGCATGTCGGCGGCTCCGACGAACTCCACGCCCTCGACCAGGGCGGGGCGCTTGACCGCATGCTCGCGGGCGCGGCATGAGCGCGAACCCAACCGCCCCGCCTCCGGCCGGCGCGTGTCTGACGGTCGCAGCGGCGATGGCCGGGCTGCCGGCGGAAGGCCGGCGCTCGGTGTCGGTTTTCCGCCACGGGTCGATGGAGGCGAAGCTCTATGCCCCGCGCGGGGTCGACCCGCAAACCCCGCATACGCGCGACGAGGTTTATGTCGTCGTCGCCGGTAGCGGCACGTTCGTCGCCGGAGCGGATCGCCATCCGTTCAAGCCGGGCGATTTTCTTTTCGTGCCAGCGGGGATGGTGCATCGGTTCGAGGATTTTGCCGACGACCTTGCGCTTTGGGTGGTATTCTACGGCCCTGAGGGGGGCGAGGCGGGACGGGAGGAAGGGCGAAGATGAGCGCTAAATTCATCGTCGCGTGCGTGCAGCCGACGGCCGCGCGCGAGGTGCGCGACAACCTGACCGCGGTCGGCGAGCTGATCGTCCGCGCGCGCGCGCAGGGCGCCGAATTCATCTGCCTGCCCGAGAATGCCGGCATGATCGAGCCGATCCGCAAACGTCTGTTCGAGAAGGCGGAGCGCGAGGCCGAGCATGCCGGGCTCGCCGGGTTCCGCGACCTCGCCGCCAAGACCGGCGCCTGGCTCCTGGTCGGCTCGCTGGCGGTCAAGCTCGACGGCGACAAGCTCGCCAACCGATCCTATCTGCTCGACGCGGCCGGGAACATCGTCGCCTGGTATGACAAGATCCACATGTTCGATGTCGATCTCGCCAACGGCGAATCCTACCGCGAATCGTCGGCGTTCCGCTCGGGCGACCGCGCCGTGCTCGCTGAAACGCCGTGGGGCCCGCTCGGCATGACGGTCTGTTACGATTTGCGTTTCCCCCATCTATATCGTGCGCTCGCCCAGGCCGGCGCCAAGTATCTTTCTATTCCCTCGTCGTTCACGCGCCCGACCGGCCGCGCGCATTGGCATGTCCTTCTCCGGGCGCGGGCGATTGAGAACGGCTGCTATGTCTTCGCGCCGGCGCAATGCGGCGAGCATGCCGAGGGGCGCAAAACCTACGGTCACTCGCTGATTGTCGCGCCGTGGGGCGAGGTGCTGGCCGATGGCGGCGACGGGATCGGCGTCGTCACCGCGGAAATCGACCCGGCGAAGATCGACGAGGCGCGGCGCATGGTCCCCTCGCTCGATCACGACCGGCCGTACGCGCCGCCGGCGTCGCCTTCGGCAACCCGCCGTCTCGCCGGCGAATAGCGCTCAGCCGGCCGCCGGGGCGAGGGCGGCAATGCGCTGGACCAGCGCGGGCCGTGGCTCGCCGATCTCGACATCTTCGTAGGCGACGACGCGCAAGCGCCCGCGTACGGCGTCGAGAAGCTCGCCCGGCCGCAGCAGGAAATCGGGATTGCTCGGCCTGCCGAAGCGCTCGTTGCCGAGGGCGAAGGTCTCGTAGATCAGTGCCCCGCCCGGGGCGACGGCGGCGACGATGGCGGGCAGGATCGGCCGCCACAGGTAATTCGCGACCGCGACACCGGCGAAGCCGCGCGCACCCAGCGGCCATGGACCGCCGGTTTCAAGGTCGGCTTGCACGATTTCGACCCCCGGCCGGCCGGCGAGGTCGGCGAGGCCGCTCACGTCGCGGTCGACGGCGACGACGGGGTGGCCGCGATCGAGAAAAAAGCGCGCATGCCGCCCGCCGCCCGCCGCCATGTCGAGGACCGCGCCCCCCGCCGGCACCAGCCCGGCAAAACGCAGCAGCCAGGGCGAGGGGGGCAAGCCGGGCCCGTGGCCCGTCTTCACGATATCGCGCATGGGCTTGTCGGCGCGTTGCAATGCCCTAAATCCTAAGTTAATTCTTGAGCTTCATCTTACGTGCCGCGCCGCCGATTCGGCGACCGGCTTTATGATAGCAGGCGTTTGGATGATCGTTTTTAGCCTTAAATGCCACAAGGGCCATGTTTTCGAATCGTGGTTCAGGGATGGCGCGACTTACGAGCGGCAGCGCAAGCGCGGCCACGTCGCCTGCGCGATTTGCGGGTCGGTCAAGGTCGACAAGGCGCCGATGGCGCCGCGTATCGCCAGCCGGAAAAACGCCCCGGCACCTGAGCGCGCGCCCGACAACGGAACGACGCAGCCGGTGCCGGTGTCCAACGATCCGGCGGCGGCCAAGGCGTCGGCGATGATGAAGGCGCTCGGCGAGTTGCGCCAGCAGGTCGAGAAGAACTGCGACTATGTCGGCGACAAGTTTTCCGAGGAAGCGCGCAAGATTCACTACGGCGAAACCGACAAGCGCAACATCTATGGCGAGACATCCGAGGCCGAGGCCCACGATCTGGCCGAAGAAGGAGTCGAATTCGCGCGCATTCCCTGGACCCCGCGCCGCAATTCGTAATCGCCTGGCGTTTACGGCCTGACCGCAAACGCCATGTAATTCACCGAAAGATCGTCGGACAGCCGCCATGCGTCGGCCAGCGGGTTGTACCCGACGCCGGCCAGCCGCCGCACCTCGATCCCGCCCTTGCGCAAGCCGCCGGCCAGCTCCGACGGGCGGACGAATTTCCGCCAGTCATGCGTGCCGCGCGGCAACCAGCCGAGAACGTATTCCGCGCCAACGATGGCGAACAGGAACGATTGCGGCGTGCGGTTGAGGGTCGCCGCGATGAGCGTGCCGCCCGGCTTCGCCAGGGCGGCGCATGTACCGAGGAACGAGCCAAGGTCGGCGACATGCTCGACGATTTCGAGCGCCAGGACGACATCGAAATCTTTCCCTGCGGCGACAAGGTCTTCGGCCGCCGCCGCGCGATAGTCGATGGCGAGCCCGCCCTGCGCGGCGTGCAGGCGTGCGACGTGGATATTCTTTTCCGAGGCGTCGACGGCCGTCACCTCGGCCCCAAGGCGGGCCATCGGTTCGGCAACCAGCCCGCCGCCGCAGCCGATATCGAGCAGGCGCAGGCCGGCCAGCGGCCGCGGCCGCAGCGGATCGCGGCCGAAATGGCCGGCAAGTTCGTCGCGGATGAACGCCAGCCGGACCGGGTTGAGCTTGTGCAGCGGCCGCAGCTTCCCGACGGGGTCCCACCATTCCTCGGCGATGGCGGAAAATCGGGCAATTTCCGCCGCATCGATGCTGACGGCCCGGGGGC
>JACQAF010000023.1 GCA_016195145.1 Rhodospirillales bacterium | reverse complement strand
GTCGGGATCACGTCCTTGCCGGCCATGTGGCCGCAGCGTTTGGGCGCCACCTGATCCTCGATGAAGATCGACGATGCGCCCATCGCCTCGTAGGTTTGGATGGTGCGGGTGACGTTCTTGACGTCGCCATAGCCGTCATCGGCGTCGATCAGCGCCGGCAGATCGGTCGCCGACACGATGTCGCGGATGGCGGACGAAATCTCGCCGAGGCCGACGAGGCCGAGATCGGGCAAGCCGTAACGCGCGCCGACCACCGGATAACCGCCGATCACATACGCCGAAAACCCGGCCATCTCGATCAACCGCGCCGACAGCGCATCGTGCGCGCCGGGCAGAACAAGGGGTTTCTCGCGGGCCAGCAATTCGCGCCACGTCGGATGTTGAACCATCGATAGTCTCCGGCTGTTCAGGGAAAAAACATGATCGAGGTGCCGCCATCGACCGTTAACACATGGCCGGTGATGAACGAGGCCGCCTCGGAGGCGAGAAACACGGCCGCGCCGGCGATTTCCTCCGGCCGGCCCCAGCGCTTGAGAGCCGTGCGCTGGGCATAGGGGGGGCCGATATCCGGATCGGCGATCATGGCGGTGTTGGTCTCGGTGGCGAAAAAGCCGGGCGCGATGGCGTTGACGGTGATCCCGTGCGGCCCGAACTCGACGGCGAGCGCGCGGGTCAGGGCGTCGAGCCCGCCCTTGGCGGCGGTATAGGCGGCGTCGCCGCCGCGGGCGAGTGGGCCGGCGATCGAGGTCATATTGATGATCCGGCCCCAGCGTCGCGGCGTCATCATCTGGACCGCTTCGCGCGCCAGGGTAAATCCCGCGACAAGATCGGTGTCGATCAACCGGCGCACGTCTTCGATCGAAAGATCGGAAACCGGTTTGCGGTCGCGCACGCCGACATTGCTGACCAGAACGTCGAGCTGGCCATGTCGGCGGCCGATTTCGGCGAACGCGACGGCGACCGCCGCCGGATTGCTAACGTCGAACGCAGCGGCCGACGCCTGGCCGCCGTCGGCGACGATGCGCGCAACCGCTGCGTCGAGCCGGCCCGCGTCGCGGCCATTGACGATGACATGGCCGCCCGCCGCCGCCATGGCGCGGGCGATCTCGAATCCAAGGCCCCGCCCGGCTCCGGTGACAAGAATTACTTTGTCGGCAAGAGAGAATTGGGCGAGACCGGCAGTCATATTTCCCAGTTTGCGAGTATATGAAAGATGAACCAAGCGTGATTTATTTTCATGAAACTGTCTAGTTTTATACGATACGCGCTTGACGGGGGAGATGCAGGCGGGAACAATGGCGTTTATCAACGGCATCCGGGCGGTTTTCCCGACCCAGGCGGGCAACGGATCGCTAAAAGACGTAATCATTTTGGGGAGGAAATAAGGCCAATGCGGAAAATATTTCCAATCACCGTCGCGGTAGCCATGCTTGCCCTGGCAAGCGTCCGGGCCGATGCGCAAACCGTGACCATGCGCGTCAGCCACCAGGTGCCGCCCACCCATCACCTATCGAAGATGCTGGATATCTTCGCCAGCGAGGCGAAGAAGCTGTCGAATGGCGGGGTCGAGGTGCAGATCCTCGGTGCGTCGTCGGCGTTCAAGCCGGCGGAGAATCATCCGGCGGTCGCCCGCGGCGCGATCGAGGCGGCGCTGTCGGTCAATTTCCAGTGGGGCAACACCATTCCCGAAATTAACGTGGTGGTGATCCCGTACATGTTCGGCGATCTCGAGCGGATCAAGAAATTTCCCGCATCCGATGCGGCGAAAATTCTCGACCAGAAGCTTGAGGAAAAAGGCGTCCGCAACATCGCCTGGTTCTACATCACCCGTCAGGCGATTTTCACTTCGGGCAAGAAGCCGCTGATCGCGCTTGAGGATTTCAATGGCGTGAAAATCCGCGGCTTCAATGCGCTGGCCGATAACGCGTTGACTGCGGTCGGCGCGGCGCCTTCGGCGATGGCTGGGGACGAGGTTTATCAGGCGCTGCAGACCGGCGTGCTCGACGCCGGCGTCACCGACGTATCGGCCGCTTACAGCCGTAAATATTACGAGGTGCAGAAATTCGGCACGGTCACGCCGTCGCTCACCGTCTATTTCCACATGTACGTCAACCCGGCATGGTGGGCAAAGCTGTCGCCGGCCAACCGTACGGCGATCCAGCAGGCGGCGCGAAACGCCGAAGCGGCGTCGATCGCTATCACCGAGAAGACAGCGGATGACGCGATCAAGCAGCTCCAGGAAAAGGGAATGACTCTGCATATCCAGAATGCGCAGGAAATCGCGCAATGGAAAGCGGCGATGCAGAAGCCGGTGCTGGACGCCTTCCTTAAGGCGGCTCCGCAGGACGGCCAGAAACTGATCGATCTGCTGAACAAGCTCTAGTCGGCGGAGCCGGATCCGCAAACGAGAGGAGAAAGCGGCCCGGCCGCTTTCTCCTCTTCGCGTTCAAACCCCGGACGACGGCAAGGAAAAGCATATGACCGGAAGCGGGGAGCGGGGCATCGGCGCGCGGGCCGCCGCCGCCATCTACGCCACGATCCGCTGGCTGACCGACATCGCGATGGCCGTGGCGGCGCTGAGCGTGCTCGTATCTCTGGCGCTTGTCTGTTACTCGGTCCTTATGCGATACGTCGCCAACCGGCCGGAACCGTGGGTCGATGAAATGGTCGGCTACGTGCTGGTGGCGAGCGTGATGTTCGCCGTCGCCGAGGCGCTGCGCAAGGGCGAGCATATCTCCGTCGATATCCTGACCGAGCGGCTGGGGCCCGGCGGGCGGCGCGCGATCTATGCTCTGGGGCTGTTCGCCGTGCTGGCGACGGCGACGATCCTGGTCGTCGAAGGCTGGGGAATGGTCGCCTTCGCGCGCATGATCGGCATCCGCTCGATCGGTTATCTCGACATACCGATCTGGACCGTACAGACGATGGTTCCGGTGGGCGGGGCGCTGTTGTTTCTCGCCGCCGCGGCGGAATTGATACGCGTCGCCGCCGGCCTGCCACCCGACGAACCGGGTGAAGACGCCGTGTCGGACGACCGCCGGCTGCGCGGCGACGAGTAGCAAACCATGACTTTCCTGATCATTCTCATTGCGCTGGTTGCGGTGCTGTTCACCGGCATACCGGTGTTCACCGGTCTGACCCTTTTTGCCACGGCAATCGTCGTCGGGGTCGAGGGCAATCTCGGCAATCTCGGCGAAATCGTATTCGGCAAACTCAACACCTATCTTCTGGTCGCCATCCCGCTGTTCACGCTGATGGCGCATCTGATGATTCGCGGCAAGGTGGTCAACGATCTCTACGATACGGCCTATACCCTGATGCGCCATCTGCCGGGCGGGCTCGGCATGGCGACGGTTGCGGCCTGCACCATCTTCGCCGCCATTTCGGGGTCGAGCGTCGCGACCGCGCTGACCATCGGCTCGGCCGCCATCCCGCAAATGCTGCGCTATGGCTATAATCCGCGCGTCGCCTACGGCGTGGTCGGGGCCGGCGGAACGCTCGGCATTCTTATCCCGCCATCGGCGCCGATGGTGCTGTTCGGCGTCGTATCCGATACTTCGATCGGCGCCCTGTTCATGGCCGGCGTCGTTCCGGGTTTGATGATTGCGGCGATCTTCGCGATTTTCTGCATGTTGAGCGCCCGCCTTTCCGACACCAAGCGCGAAGCCGCGCCGGGCTTCGGCGAAGCGCTGGCGGCGTTGCGCAAATCGGTCTGGGCGCTGATGTTGCCGCCGCTCATTCTCGGCGGCATGTATTTCGGCGTCTTTACGGCGACCGAAGCCGCCGGCGTCGGCGCCCTGGCGGCGCTGCTCATCGCCACGTTCGTCTACCGGACGATCGGCTGGCGCGGCGTCTGGGGAGCGGCGCGCGACGCGGCGCGAACCTCGGCGATGCTGTTCATGATTCTGGTCGGCGCGGCTCTGTTCGGCCATGTCCTGACCAAGTTGCGCATTCCCGCCCAGATGGTCGATCTGGTGACGTCTTACGGCGTCTCGCAGATCGAATTTCTGCTGGCGGCGATGGCGCTGATCTTCGTCCTCGGCATGTTCCTAGAGACGATTTCGATCATCCTGATCACCACGCCGGTGATTTTGCCGGTGCTGATCCATCTCGGCATCAACCCGGTCTGGTACGGCGTCTTGCTGACGATCAACCTCGAACTTGCCCTGATCACGCCGCCGGTGGGGATGAACCTGTTCGCCATCAAGGCGATCACCAAGGCGCCGATCCGCGAGATCATTTCCGGCGTCATGCCCTATGTCGTGCTGCTCGTCATCGGGCTCGGTCTGGTCATCGCCTTTCCGGGGCTGGCGCTCTGGCTGCCCTCGACGATGGCGTATCGGTGAAGCCGCGCACGTGGGCGCAGGCTAACCGACCGCACCGATAAGATAGGTAATGGCGGCGGAAATCCGCCGGCACTGCGCGTGCAGGTCGAGGATGGGGTCGAAGAGCTGTCGATGTTCGGATTCGTAGCTAAGCGCTGCGTCGGCGCGATAGCTCGCCGGCTCGTCGAACGCCGCGTCGTCGGCCGTCGCCGTGTCGCGAATCGGGAAAACCTCGCGCAACCGGCCGACCGCATCGGGAACGTCGAGGCGGAGAACCTGCTCGACCAGCGCCTCCCAGGTCACGCCGCGCTGGGCGCTGAACTCCGGGATGTGTGTGGCGAGGATATAGATGCGATGGATCAGCGCGATGCGCAGCACGTGGAGCAGGATAAGCGTGTCGCGGTTCTGGCTGATCGCCGGCTTGTCGAGTTCGGTAAGCAGCAGATAATCGCGCTGCAACCGGCGCACCACGCCGGTCAGGCGGTCGCGCAGGGCGATCCGTTCGCACAGGGCGGAGAGCGCCCGCAATTCCTTCGCCCGAACGGGGCTGCGGGTCCGCCCCGACCGGTTGAGCCACATGCCGGGATCGAGCGTATCGACATAGGCGCGCAAGACGTCGAGATCGCTCGCCGCCAGCGCGTGCTCGACCAGGGCCAGGGCCCGCCGGAAACGCGGCGAGCGGGTGCGCAGCGCCGCGAACAATTCGGGATCCTTGGCCGAGGCGCGGCCGAGGCCGTACAGCGTGTTGGCCAGCATGCCAAGTTGCTGCAGGATGGCGTTGTTGGGTATCGCGCGGATCTGCGAAGGGTGCGCGAGCTCGGCCGGCTTGCTCCATTCCTCGCTTTCGCGCACGGTCGGCCGCGAGCCGCTGACATAAAGCAGGCCCGTCCCGTACATGCCGAGCAACGCGGCGTAGCTCGGGTCATCGACCAGGGCGGAGAAGGATTGCTGGATGGTGGCGAAAAACTCCGCCGCGTAATCGGCCTCGGCGTAGATCGGATCGTCCTTCGCCTCGGGGTCCGGCTCGAAGGCGAAGGCCAGCGCGCCGCGCATCAGCGCCAGGGCAGAAACCTGCGACAGCAGGGGCACGTAACCGTCGCCGCCTTGGAAACTCACTTCTTCCTTCACGGCGATGCCGCGGCGGGCGAACTCGGCGCGATTGACCGGCGGGGCGACGTAGCGCAAGCGATCGGCGAAGCTGACCGGATGACCGCCGCGCCCGATCGATTCGCCATGGGTGCTGAACAGCACGACCTCGATATCGGTCAACCCATGCCGCTCCATCAAGGTGGCGAGGCGCAGGCGCAGGCGCTCGATGCGGAACGTGGCGGCGAGCTGGCCGAGATAGCGCCCCGAATCGGAAAATCCGAACTGCACGGCGAGCCGGCCCTGGGCGCGAAGATAGTCGCGGAAATGGCGGCTGCGCAGGGCCTCGTCGATCACCGCCTCGCCGCGCGCCAGCGCCTCCTCGGTTTCGAACAGGGGCGAGATTTCGATCTTGTCGGCGACCCCGAACATCTGCGCGTAATAGAGCGCGGTGAGCAGCGTGAAACCCGATTCCGTCTCGGCGATCAGAAATCGGATCGGCGTCTCGCTATCGATGTGTTTCAGAATCTGGGCGATGACCATGAACATCCGCTTGGCCGAGGTACGCTCGGCGAGCAGCGATCCGATATTGACCGTGACCGGCTGCGTCTTTTCCAGCAGCTCGTTGATCGCGTTGAAATAGGTGCGCCGGTGCGCCGGATCGTCGGGCGTCGTTTCCATGCCGACCTGCTTGCGCACCGCGTTGTGGAGCTGGCGGGCATTGAGGCGGACATGAATATGGGCGAGGCCGAGCCCGTGGCTGCCGAAGCTGGCGCGCAGGACGAGGAGTTCTTGCCGGAGCGCAGGATCGTCGATCGCGCCGATCGCCGCGGCGAGCTGGGCGCGCAGCCCGACGGTGTCGACCAGCGCCGCCGTCCGGTTGCCGACCAGAATGCGGGCGAAGCGGGTCATTGCCGCGCGCTCGCCACCGGCGACGGGAAGGGAATCGGCCGCTTCGGCAGTCGCCGTATGGGCGCGGACCAGCGTTTCGGCGATCGGCTTCAGAACGGCAGCGGCCTTGCGATCCGCCCGTCCGACAAGGGCCTCAACGGTCCGGCAATGTCGCGTCAGCGCCGCACGCTTGATTTCAAGGCGCATGCGCAGCGTCGCGTTCCAGGTGATGTCCGCCCGCCCGTCGTGATCGTAGCCGACCCACGAGGCAAGGGTGACAAGACGCGGCGACAGCTCGGTCCAGCGTTCGGGGTAACATGCGCGCGCCACCGTCAGGACAATACGATAAACCCGGTCGAGCGCCTCGTGGGCGTGGGTTAGCGCCTCAAGCGACCAGACGTGCTCGACCGCCAGCGTCAGGGGCTGCGGCGGGCGATGATCGCCGGTCCGGGCGCCATCGAGAAGCGCCGCGCGGGCAGCCTCGGCAAGGGGCGATCCGTCGCTACGGCGGCCGGTGGCGATCTCGGCAAGGGCGCGCGCCTGCGGCAGATCGACGGAAAATGTCGGATGGGCCGTCAGCACGATGCCAAAGACGGCCCGCTCCACTTGCGCCCGGAACACCTCGAACGGAACCGCGCGCGCACCGCCGGCGATACGGCCGATGAGGCCGGCAATGGCCGCTTCGACGGCGTCGGGGTCGGTCTCGCCGAGATAGGCGCCAAGGCGCGCGGCGCGGTCGGCGAAGGCTTCGGCAGTCAGGCGTCGGACGACGGCGGCAAGATCGGCCTGCGTCACCTCGCCCCGGTCAATGCGGCGGGTCAGCTCCAGCGCCTGGAGAAGAATAGGGTTGCTGAACGGATCGACGCGCGCATGGTCGCGCGCCCGGCGCAGACCGGCGCGCAGTTCGTCGAGAATCGGGCCGACACCGGCCGCAGCCGTTTCAGCGGAGGGTTTACCGTCGTCCATCTGCTCTTTGCGCCTTCGGGCCAGCTCGCCGCCCGGTAGCGGCGGCCTCGATCCTAGCGCGTCCGGGATGGCTCCGGTAGACGCGTTGTCGGCTGCGACAACATGTCCGTCCGCCGGCGGCGGCCTTTATCGGGGCCGGCTGCCGGCGGACGGATAGCTGGCTAGCCGGCGCGGGCTGCCCGCGCGCGTTCGCGCAGGGCGAACTCTTCCTCGGGCGAGCGGACGAGCTTATGCCGACCGATCAACGCGAAATAGAGCAAGCCGAGCGCGTACCAGATCGCGGCGCCGAAGACGCCCTGCTGGTATACGGGATCGGTCAGCTGGAAATAGAGCGTCAGCGCTGCAATCAAGAATGTCGCGGCCGCGCCGGGAATGCCGAACGGGCTCCGGTACGGCCGTTCGATCAGCGGCAGGTTCTGGCGCAACAGGATGAACGACATCGCCTGCAGCATGTAGGACAGCATCGCCCCGAACACCGCCATGTTGAGCAGCGCGCCGCCGACGAAGGCGCCGCCTTTCTCGGCGCCGACCGCCGCGCGGGCGATCAGCAGAACCGCGAGGCCCATCACCGCCCCGGTGATCAGCGCGACATACGGCGTCTTGCGCTGGCCGTGGGTCAGCGACAGGAAGGACGGGAAGTATCCGGCCCGCGACAGCGAGTAGATCTGCCGTCCATAGGCGAAGATGATCGAGTGGAAGCTCGCCACCAGCCCGACTACCGCGATCAGGGCCAGCCCCTTGGCGGCGCTCTGCCCATAGATCGTGCGGAAGCCGTCGAGCAGCGGTTCGCCCGATTCGCTCAAACCCGCCGCCCCCGGCGCCACGCCGGTATTCAGGATGAGGGTCAGATAAGCGCAGGCGATGAGGGTCAGAATGCCGAAAATCAGGCCCCGCGGCATGTCGCGCTTGGGATCGTGCGCCTCTTCGGCCGATAGCGGCAATTGTTCGATCGCCAGGAAGAACCAGACCGCGAAGGGCAACGAGGCGAACATGCCGGCCCAACCGAACGGCAGGAAGGCACTGTTGCCGGCGGTGGGCGGGATGTTCAGCGCATTGTCGAGGCTGAAATGCGGAATGGCGCTGACCCAGAACACGGCGAGAATGGCGAGCGCCGACACCGTGACCACGACCGAGATACGGAACGACAATTCGACGCCGACGATATTAAGCGCGACGAACAGGACGTAACTCGCGATCCACCAGATCGGCTGGAAACTGGGGCCGGTGTTGAAGATCGCCTCGAGATAGGTGCTGATGAAGAACACAATCACCGCCGGGGTGAGGACGAACTCCAGATTCTCGGCGAGGCCGGTGACGAAGCCGCCCCACGGGCCCATCGCCGTGCGGGCGAAGGAATAGGCGCCGCCGGTATGCGGCAGGGCCGGCGACATTTCGGCGAGGCTGAAGCAAAGGCCGAGATACATGACGGTGATGATGGCGGTGGCGATCAGCAGGCCGCCGAAGCCGCCCGGCGCAAGGCCGAGATTCCAGCCCGAGAAATCGCCCGAGATGACCGCGCCGACGCCGAGCGCCCATAGCGACCACAGCCGTGCATGCCGGCGCAATCCACGCTTGGCGAAGTAGTCGTCGCCGACCTTCGCGTAATGCACGCCGCTTGTGTCATTGGAGTCCGTCATCGTTCCCCCCCATTGATGGTATTTTGAACGGCCCCGAGAATCGCAAATTGAATTCTACAAGTCTAGGATGTTTTTTTAGGCGGGTGCGACCGCCGAATGAACGCGCGGGAGCCGCTGCGGCATGCCCGCAACCGCAACACCACCTTTGCCGCAATGCCCCGATGCCCCGATGCGGTAAACTCCGCCCATGCGCAAGCTGCCGCCGCTTAATGCCATCCGCGCCTTCGAGGCGGCTGCGCACCATCAAAGCTTCACCGGAGCGGCGAAGGAACTTTGCGTCACGGTCACGGCGGTCAGCCATCGGATTCGTCACCTGGAAGCCGTGCTTGGCGTCAAGCTGTTCGAACGCAGCGCCCGCGCGGTCTCGCTCTCGCCGGCCGGCGAGCGGCTTTTCCCGCTGGTGCGGGACGGCTTCGACCGGATTTCCGATGCGTTCGTCGAGTTGCACGACCGGCAAAGGCGCGCAAGCGCAGCGCCGACGCCTTCAGCGAGCGGCTGCGGAACGAGGCGGCCGAATTCACCGCCGCCCACTGACCACCGGGAGATAACCGGTCGGGTAAAACAGGATGTGTCGCGGGCGTGGCTGCCCTTGGGCGGGAAGCCGGGAATCGCGCTGCGCAACAACCGGGGTATTCATCCACAGATTGAGGGGGCTTGGTATCTCCTGCGCGCGTTCGCCAATGGCGTGCAGGGCGAGGCGCAGATTGTCGGTGCAGTTGTCGTGATAGCCGTTACAGCCGAGATGCCGAAAGCGCGTGAGGTCGCAGGCGGCGACACAGGTGTCGTGGACGCCGGGCGAGGTATCGGCAAGAAAGCGCAGGATCGGCCGGCGTCTGTTGGTGACCAGGAGATCGCCCGTCCTGGGCGTGATGTGGCTCAGCGACGCGTGCAAGTGCGCCATGGAGAGATATTCGCGCCGGTCGGCTGCGCAGAAAGCCCAAAGATCGCAAACCTGGGTCCCATGGGTGTTGATGATCGTGATGCTCCCGCCCTGTGCGACGCGCACGGCGCGGCCCTGGCGCGCCGGAATCCGGTAGATCTCGCCGCGCTGCGGCGTGCCATCGGGCGATATTGGCTGGTCGATCGTCGGGTTGTGCCCGTCCGGTTCGCCGTGATCGAAAAACTGCGTCGCCGGCATAACGCCCCCTATTTGGCCGCGATCACAAGGTTCCCCATGGCGGCGATTAACTGATCGACCGACGCCGGCACCGCCGCATAGGCGGCTTTGACCGATTGCTCGTGCCGGGCGTCGCCGAATTCCTAGTAGTCGATGGCGATCAGATGACTCTCCGCGACGCCCAGATAATGGGCGCTAGTGCGGATATGTGCCTCAAGATGGTTCATCTCCTCGCGCGCGCCGCCCGGTCCGAATCCGACCTCGCCGCGCGAACTCAAAATAACAGCGCGGACTCAGGATGACAAGCGTCTTGCCCTTCATCACCGGCTCTAGCGGATAATCGCCACGGGCAAGATCGAAGGTGAAGGTCTTGTTGATCCGGATGACCTGATCGAACCATGCCTTGAGAGCGGCGGGCATGCCGTAATTGTACATCGGCGCGCCCATGACAATAGCAGCGGCGCGGTCAAGCTCGCCGATGAGCTCATCCAACGGGCGAACCGCCGCGCGCTGCTCCGCCGTACGCTCTTCGGGATTGGTGAAGACGGCGGCGATCCATGCTTCGGTGATGATGGGCGGCGGCCGGCGCCCAACGTCGCGGGCGATCACCGCGGTGCCCGGCTCGCGCAGTTTCCAGGTTTCGACGAAATGCTTCGACAGCCGGCGGCCGAGCGACCGCTCGCCGCGCACGCTCGCATCGATGTGAAGGATGGTTGTCATGAGGCGTATCCGTTTTTCGTGCGTTTCGATATCGGGGATCGGGCCAACGCGATGGTCACGCTTGCACCGCCAATAACGCACTTTGCCAGATCGGATTGGCGGGCTGGTATTGAGACTTTCCCAACCGCGGTCGAGAAAACTAGATCGCGCCGATCGTCAGGATGCCAATAATCGGATCGATTCTGCCGCGCGTGGAGTTTTTCGGCTGATAAAAGTCTTGAGCGGACACGGCCGGAGACGACGGCCGAGAAGGCGCCGCCCCTACCGCGCGATTGCGATTCGGCGGTAACTGAGCGCCTCGGCAATGTGAGCGCGTGCGACCTGCGCCGCGTTGTCGAGATCGGCCAGCGTGCGCGCGACGCGCAGGACGCGGTGATAGCCGCGCGCGGTGAGCTTCATCCGCTCGGCCGCCTCGGTCAGAAGCTTGCGCCCGGCGGGCTCGGGCGCGGCCATGGCTTCGAGCATCTCGCCATCGAGTTCGGCGTTGGTGCGCGGCCGGCGATCGGTCGGGATGGCGGCATGGCGCGATGCCGCGCGGGCGCGCGCGTCGGCGACCCGCGCGGCGATGTCGGCCGTGCTTTCGGCCGGCGGCGGCAGCGACAGATCGGCCGGCCGCACCGCCGGCACGTCGACATGCAGATCGATGCGGTCGAAGAGCGGCCCCGAGATGCGCGACTGGTAGTCGAGCGCGCATCGGGGGGCGCGGCCGCAGCCTTGCCCCGGATCGTCCAGCCAGCCGCAGCGGCACGGATTCATCGCCGCGACCAGCTGCACCCGGGCGGGATAGGCGACATGGGCGTTGGCGCGCGCCACCACCGCGCGCCCGGATTCGAGCGGCTGGCGCAGCGCCTCCAGCGTCGCGCGCGCAAACTCGGGCAGCTCGTCGAGGAATAGCACGCCGAGATGGGCGAGCGAGATTTCGCCCGGCTTCGCGCGCATTCCGCCGCCAACCAGCGCCGGCAGCGAGGCCGAATGATGCGGATCGCGATAGGGTCGCCGGCGGCTCAGCCGCCCGTCGCCGAGCAGCCCGGCGAGCGAATGGATCGTGCTCACCTCCAGCGCCTCGGCCGGCGACAGGGGCGGCAACAGGCCGGGCAGGCGCTGGGCGAGCATCGACTTGCCGGCCCCCGGCGGCCCGACCATCAGCAGGTTGTGCCCGCCGCCGGCGGCGATCTCGAGGGCGCGCTTGGCCGTCTCCTGGCCCTTGATGTCGCGCAAATCGGGGTAGGTCGCGCGGTCGTCGGCAAGCTGCGGCGCCGGCGGCTGAAGGATCTGCGTGCCCTTGAAGTGGTTGATCAGGGCAATCAGGCTCGCCGGGGCCAGCACCTCGCCCCCCGCCCACGCCGCCTCGCCGCCGCACGACGCGGGGCAGATGATCCCCTGGCCGCGCCCGACCGCCGCCATCGCCGCCGGCAGCACGCCCGAAACGGCGGTGAGCGACCCATCGAGGGCCAGCTCGCCGAGCGCCAGATAACGCGCCGCCATGTCGGCCTCGACCACGCCCATGCCGACGAGAAGCGCGAGCGCCACCGGCAGGTCGTAATGGCTGCCCTCTTTCACCAGATCGGCCGGCGACAGATTGACCGTGATCCGCCGGGGCGGCAGGGCGAGGCCGAGCGCCGCCAGCGCCGCGCGCACCCGCTCGCGCGATTCGCCGACCGCCTTGTCGGGCAGGCCGACGACATTGAACGCCGGCAGCCCGGCGCCGATATGCACCTGGACGTCGATGCCGACGACCTCGATCCCCTGAAACGCGACCGTGCCGACCCGCGCAACCATGCCCCCTCGCGTGCCGCCCCCGGCGGCCGATGGCTTATCCTAGATACAATCTATGGTCGCGACGGTCCAAGGGTTTAAGAATGGCAAGATGATGAAGCGAAGATCATCCTGAGGCCACTCGCCAGGATATAAAAACGGCGGGGAGGACAAAAAATTCCACCGCCCGCAATCGTCGGGCGGGATTATATGCAATTTCCGGCTGCGCTGTCTGCGCGCGCCGGACGGCCGGGCGGTTTACGCCGGCATAAGGGACGCCGGGCAAAACCGCCCGGCGCCCCGCTTTGCGATCAGACGGATTCTTTGAGCATCTTGGCCGGGCGGAAGCGGACCTTCTTGCTGGCCTTGATCTTGATCGGCTCGCCCGTGGCCGGGTTGCGGCCCATGCGGGCGGCGCGCTTGGCGACAACGAAGATGCCGAATCCGGGGATGCGGATCTTCTCGCCCTTCTTGAGGTTGCGCGCGAGCGCGTCGACGAATCCGTCGATGAGCTCCAGGACCTGTTTTTTCGGCATGTCGCGCTTCTCGGCGAGAGATGCGGCGAGGTGCTTCAGGGTGACAACGGGCATATCGGTTTGGTCTCCTGGGTTGAATGAATCTGACGGGGGAATCCCCCTCGCCCTTATGGGCGTTCGGCGCGCCGATGTCCAGTGGATGATGGCCGAATAGGGGCCAAAAACCGTAGCGGCATGACGGCCGCCTGCACGGCCGGAACCGCCCGGCGCGCCCCGGATACACCCTCGATTTGCCCCCGGTACGCGGGGCCCCCGCAATTGACAGCCTCCCGCCCGGCCACCTATCGTCGCTGCATAGTCGGCTATTCGGCCGGATTTCATCTATTTTCATTGCCGGCGGCGCTTGTTTTTCGGCCTCCGCGGGCCGTTCTCGAAGGCAACCTTGGCCTATCTCGATCCTAGCGAATCGGCGAATCGACCGCGACGCGGAGGCCGGCGGTGAACGACGGCTGGTTCGCCCGGGCGGATCGCGCGCTGGGGCGGGGTATCGCGCTCGGCCGCTGGCTGGTCGTGCCGGTGACGCTGCTGCTTTTTCTGCAATGGCCGTTGCGCGACCTCGTGCATGCCTAATGACCTTCGCCACCCGCGAAGGTACGCATCTGGCCGCCGACGCCCTCGCCCATCACTATTCGCCGCGCACCCGCGCCCTCCTCGGCAAGCTCGGCAGCCTTGTCTGTCTCGTCCCGTGGTCGCTTTTCGTCCTGGTCGCCGGATCGCCGATGGTCTGGCGGTCGCTGCGTCAGCTCGAAGGCTTTCCCGAGACCTATAACCCCGGCTATTTCATGGTCAAGCTCAGCGGCTGGCTGCTGGCGCTGCTGGTCCTTTTGCAGGCGCTTCTCGATATCGCGCGTCGGCCGACGGTGAAATAGGGCATGGACGCCGCCGGCCTGTGGATGTTGCTCGCGGTCGGGGTGCTGGTGATAGCGACCGGCCTGCCGGCCTTTGTCGTGCTGATCGGCGTCGCCGTGATCTTCGCCGGGTTCGGCATCGCCGCCGGGATATTTTCGCATTCGCTGATCACCGCCGTGCCGGGCCGCATCATCGGCCTGCTCGAACACGATTTGCTTCAGGCGCTGCCGCTCTATGCGCTAATGGGCGCGCTGCTCAACCAGCTGCCGCTGGCCGACATCATGTTCCGGGCCGGCAATGCAGCCTTCGCCCGCACCCGGGCGGCGCCGCTTATTTCGGCGATCGGGCTCGGCGCGTTGCTGGCGCCGATGAACGGCTCGGTCGGCGCCAGCGTGGCGATATTGTCGCGCGCGGTCGCGCCAAAGCTGCGCGCGCGCGGCGTTTCTCCCAGCCAGGGCCTCGCCATCGTT
>JACQAF010000309.1 GCA_016195145.1 Rhodospirillales bacterium | reverse complement strand
TCCTCGACGCCGACAAGGAAGGCTATCTGCGCTCCAAGACATCGCTGATCCAGACCATCGGGCGCGCGGCGCGCAATATCGACGGGCGCGTGATCCTGTATGCCGACCGGATGACCGCATCGCTCGACTACGCCATCGCCGAAACCAACCGCCGGCGCGAGAAACAGCAGGCCTATAACGCCGCCCACGGCATCACGCCGGAATCGGTGCGCAAGCAGATCGGCGACATCCTCGGCAGCGTCTACGAACGCGACCATGTAACCGTCGACACCGGCGACGCCGGCACGCCGCATCTCGTCGGCCACAATCTGCGCGCTCATATCGCCGATCTCGAGGGGCGGATGAAGACCGCCGCCGGCAACCTCGAATTCGAGGAAGCGGCGCGGCTGCGCGACGAGATCCGCCGGCTTGAGGCGTTCGATCTCGAAATGCCGACGATGGCGGCGATCGCCGGCGGCCTCGGCGAAGCGGCCGCAGCCTACAAGCCCGGCCTCAAGGCCCGCTCGACGCAAGGCGCGGCGACCTCGCGCAAGGGCCGCACCCGCCGCGACCGGCCGCGGCGATAGCCGCCAGCGGCCTTGCGGCCGGCGCATAGAGCCCATCCGCATGGAACAGTTGTGCCACCGGCCGATTGCCCCCAGACTGGCCGCCTTTTTTCCTGATCCGGTCCCGCTGCCGCCATGACCTCCGTTCTTCCCGCCCTTGTCAGCACGCTGATGATTCAGGTGGTGATCTCGTTCAGCGGCATTGCCGGACCGGTGCTGGCCCCGCTGGCGGCCGAGGACCTGGGCGTCGAGACCTATCTGATCGGCGCCTTCGTCTCGCTGACCTACGGCGTCGCCGCCGTGGCCGGGCTGATGAGCGGCGGCTTCATCGCCCGTTTCGGCGCGTTGCGGGTCAGCCAGGCGACCCTGGTACTCGCAGCCGGCGGTCTTGCCTGCGCCGCGATCGGCACCATCGCCTCGGTGATCGTGGCGGCGCTGCTGATCGGCATGGCTTACGGTCCGGCGACCCCGGCCTCGTCGCATATCCTCGCCCGGGTGACGCCGCCGGCCTGGCTCAATCTGGTTTTCTCGCTCAAGCAGACTGGCGTGCCGCTTGGCAACATGCTGGCCGGGGCCGTCCTGCCGACGCTCGCCCTGGCTATCGGCTGGCGGCCGGCGGTGCTGGTCGTCGCGACGGCCTGTCTTGCCATCGCCATCGCAGTCCAGCCGCTGCGCGCCGGGTTCGACCGCAGCCGGGAACGGGCACAGCCGATTTTCGCCCGCAGCCACATCACCAGCCCGCTGCGCCTGGTCTTCGCCTCGCCCGACCTCACGCGCTTCGCAGTGTCGTCCGTCGCCTATTCGGGCATGCAGGTATCGCTCAGCGCCTTTCTTGTCACCTATCTCCACGACGGACTCGACATGTCGCTGGTGCTGGCCGGCATTGTGCTATCGGCGGCGCAAGGAGCGGGCGTCGCCGGGCGCATCCTGTGGGGCGCTCTCGCCGACCGCTTCGTTAATCCGCAACGCCTGCTCGGCGTCCTCGGCCTCGGCATGAGCGTGTGCGCCATCGCCACCGGCCTGTTCACTGGCGCCTGGCCGTTCATCGCCGTGCTCGCCGTCTGCGTCGCCTTCGGCGGCACCGCCGTGGCGTGGAACGGCGTCTATCTCGCCCAGGTTGCCCGCCTGTCGCCGCCCGGCCGGGCCGGCGAGGTGACCGGCGGCACGTCGTTCTTCACCTTCGGCGGCGTGGTGTTCGCGCCGTCGGCGTTCAGCGCGATCCTCGCCGCCACCGGCAGCTATTTTATCGGCTTCACCGCGATGGCGGTCATGACGCTCGCGGCGAGTCTGTCCTATTTCCGCGCCGCGGCGCCGCGTCCGGCGGTATCGTAAGCGCGATGTCGCCCCTTGAACCTGGCGCCGGCCCCCGCCATGCTGCCGGCCATGTATGAGGCGCTACCTAAAACCGCGCTGGTTACCGGCGCCGCGCGACGGATCGGCCGGGCGATCGCCATCGATCTTGCCCGGCAGGGCTTCGCCGTCGCCGTGCATTATCACAGCTCGCAGGCGGACGCTGAATCCGTGGTCGCCGAGATTGTCCGCGATGGCGGACGGGCGGCAACGCTGCACGCCGATCTGGCCCGGGAAGACCAGGTTGCGCCGCTGATCGAGCAGGCCCAGACGGCGCTGGGGCCGGTCGGCGTGCTGGTCAACAATGCCTCGGTGTTCGACCGCGACGAAGCGCTCACCGCCACGCGCGCCAGCTGGGATGCCCATATGGAGCCCAATCTGCGCGCGCCGTTCGTGCTGTCGCAGGCCCTTGCCCGCCGGTTGCCGGCCGGCGCCAGGGGGCAGGTGATCAATCTGATCGACCAGCGGGTGTGGAACCCCTCGCCGCATTTCACATCGTACACTCTGAGCAAGGCCGGGCTGTGGACCTTGACCCAGACGCTCGCCCTGGCGCTTGCGCCGCGCATCCGCGTCAACGCCATCGGCCCCGGCCCGGTCCTGCCCAGCCCGCGCCAGACCCAGGCCCAGTTTGACCGCCAGGTGGCGAGCGTGCCCTTGCAAATTGCCCCGATTCTCGATGAAATCTGCGCTGCGCTGCGTTTCATTCTCGCCGCCCGCTCGATGACCGGACAGATGATCGCCCTCGATGGCGGCCAGCATCTCAATTGGGCGTCGCCCCGCCACGTTGCGCCAGCCGAGGAGTAGACTGCCGCCATGACCCCGCCGCGTCTCGTTCAGAACCGTCAGGCGCCGCCCTCGATCGCCGATGCGGCGCAAAAACTGCGGCATGTTTTCGTGCGCGACCTGGTCCTGCCGGCGCGCATCGGCGTGCGCCCGCACGAACTGGCGGCGTCGCAGCGTATCCGCATCAATGTCGACCTCGCCGTTCATGAAGG
>JACQAF010000308.1 GCA_016195145.1 Rhodospirillales bacterium | reverse complement strand
CTCGACGATGTCTTGGCTACCGGCGGCACGCTGGCCGCCGCGATTACCCTCTTGCGCAAAGCCGGGGCGATCGTCCCCGCAGCGACCTGCATTATCGAACTGGCCTTTCTCGAAGGCCGGCGGCGGCTCGATGTACCCTTTGAGTCGATTGTAAAATATTGATTGTACTGTCTTTGTTTTATCAATTATTTCCAAATTATTGCAATTGGTTAGCTATGGTTAACCAAATAATTACCAATCCCACCAATAAGATATACCCCCAGCTATCGGCACGGGCATAACCCGAGCACTGGGGCGGACCGCCCTTCGGCTTCTGCCAAGCTGTTTCGATCCAGCTGGCGACGGCGATTCCTTCGCTGAAGGCGGGTATTGTTGGAGGATGGGTTGCTGCAGTTTTCGGTGCCGACTGCAATTACCAGCGCCGCCCTGGTTTCGGGCGTTTTGGCGACGGCGCTGTTCTTTACCAGCCGTCTCTCGGCCACCGACCGGGCGCTAGGCTGGTGGGCGGCGGCCTTCGTCTGCAACACGCTCCGCCATCTGACGTTTTTTCTTCAACCGGCGATTCTCAATCCGCGGGAATCGGTCCTGCTTACCGAGGCTGCCTTCGGCGCGACAATTGTCTTCCTGCTCGGCGGCGCCTATCGGTTTTTCCACCATGAAATTCCCAGAAAATGGCTCACCGCCGGTTTCGCCGGCGCAGTCGCGTGGAACGGCGCGGCAGTCTATCTCGATCTTTCGTTCTTCGCCCGTACGGCGCCGCTTTACACAGTCGGCGGCATCGCCCTAATTGCGGCCGGTTGGCCATTCCTGCGCCAGGCGCATGCCCATGCCGGCGTCGGCTATCTGCCGCTGGGCCTTGGTTTCGTTGCCTGGGGCCTGCATATCATCGACTATCCCTTTCTGCGGCCGATCGAGTGGTTCGCGCCATGGGGATTCCTGCTCAATCAGGCGATCGTCATTTCGATGGCCATCGGCTTGCTGCTTGTCACCCAGCGCCGCGAGGAATTCATCGCCCGCGAAGCAAGCCGCCGCGCCGAAATCTCCGAGGCCAGCCTTGCCATCAGCGAGAAAAGAATCCGCGATTTCGCCGAAGTTAGCTCCGACTGGTTCTGGGAGATGGGGCCCGACCTGCGTTTCACCTATATGTCGGAACGTCTGCGTGACGTCACCGGCGCCGATCCGGCGGCGACGATCGGCAAACGACGCGAGGAAATCGCCGACACTACGAGCGAGCCGGAAAAATGGCGCTCCCATCTCGACGATCTCGAGGCTCACCGGCCGTTTCGCGATTTTATCTACAAACTCACGCTGCCCGGAACCGCGCCGCGGTTCATTCGCATAAGCGGCCGGCCGCTATTTGACGAAACGGGGCGTTTTTGCGGTTATCGCGGCACGGGCAGCGACGTCAGCGCCGAGGTCGAACGGGAACAGCAGATGTCGCGCCAGGCGGCGCTGTTACAGGCCTTGCTCGAAAACCTGCCGATCGGCATCACGGTTACCGACAGGAATTTGAACGTCGTAGCATTTAACCGCATCTTTCTTGAGGCCCTGGATTTTCCTCTCGACCGCTTCCGGTCCGGCGATCCTTTCGAGAAATTCATCCGTTTCAACGCCGAGCGCGGGGATTACGGCCCAGGGGATCCGGACGAGCAGGTGCGCGACCGCCTTGCGCTCGCCGCTCATCCCAAGCCGCATCGCTTCGAGCGGATCCGGCCAGACGGCCGAATCATCGACATTCGCGGCAATCCGCTGCCGGATGGCGGCTTCGTCACGACCTACACGGACATGACCGAGCAGCGGGCCGCCGAGATCAAGCTAAAGGCGAGCGAGGCGCAGCTCCGGGACTTTGCGGAATCGACCGCCGACTGGTTCTGGGAGCGCGACGTCGATCTGCGGTTTACCTACATCTCCCCCGCGATCGAGCGTTTCTCGGGCTTGCCCCAAGAAAGCTATATCGGCAGAACACGCCTCGATATTCCTTCCGATGCGATGGATAGCGGCGACTGGGCGCGCCATATTGAACACCTCAAAGCCCGCAAGCCGTTTCGCGACTTTCGCATCACTCGCCAGGGGCCCGATGGGCGAATGCTCCATTTCAGCATCAGCGGCCGCCCCGCCTTCGACGAGAACGGAACGTTCAAGGGTTTTCGCGGGTCGGGCCAGGACATCACCAGCCGGATCGAGGCCGAAGCCCGCGCCGCGCTGGCGCAGAGTCGGCTGGTCAGCGCCATTGAGGGCTTTTCCGACGGTCTGGCTTTGTTCGACAAGGATGATCGGTTGATCATCTGCAATCGCGCCTATCGTCAGATTACCAACACGGCGACGCATATCCTTCAGCCCGGCGTAACCTTCGAGGCCTTGCTTAGAACCAATACCGAGGGTGGGCTATTCGGCATTCCTCCTGAGGAGCGGGAGAAATGGATTGTCATGCGCCTCGAAAGCCATCGCAATCCGGGCGAACCGATCGAACTCGAATACCGGAATAACCGGTGGCTGCTCATCCGCGATGAACGCCTATCGGATGGCGGCACCATCGTCGTCGCCACCGACATCACCGAGGCGCGCCGACGCGAGGCCGATCTTGCCGACAAGACAGCCCTCCTCCAGCGCACGCTCGAAAACATGGGCGAAGGCATCGCCGTTTATGATCGACATATGCGGCTTATTTCATGGAACGAGCGGCTGCACGAAATCACCGGTATTCCGACGGAATTGCTCAGGGTTGGAACGTCCTTCGAGGCCATTCTGCGTGCCCAGGCGAAGCGCGGCGAATATGGCGACGTCGACGTCGAGGCCGAGGTTCGTCGCCGCGTCGATAGCGCATTGCGGCCGGAGCCCGGTCGCCATGCGCGATGGAGCAAGACCGGCCGCTATATCGAAGTGCGGCGAAACCCGATGCCAGGCGGCGGCTGGGTAACGCTGTATTCGGACCTCACCGACCGCAAGCGGGCCGAAGATGCGATACGCGAAGCGAAAGAGCAGGCCGAAATCGCCAACCGGACCAAGACCGAATTTTTCGCCAATATGAGCCATGAGCTGCGCACGCCGCTCAACGCCATTATCGGCTTCTCCGAGATCATCCAGCAAGAGCTGTTCGGCCCGATCGGTTCGGAGCGGTACAAGGAATACGCCCACGATATCTATGACAGCGGCACCCATCTGCTGACCCTGATCAACGATATCCTCGACGTCTCGAAGGCCGAGGCTGGAAAGATCGAGCTCTCGGAAAGCGTGATCAGCGTCGACGAGGTAATCAAGGCGTCAATCCGGTTGATCAACGCCCGCGCCAAGGAAGCCGATGTGCGCCTGTCGGCCGTGGCCTGCGCGCACCTGCCCCGCGTGCGCGTCGACGAACGGCGATTGAAGCAGATCCTGCTCAATCTGTTGTCCAACGCCGTCAAGTTCACGCCGGCCGGCGGCCGCGTGGCGGTCGAGGCCATGGCCGCGCCGACCAACGGTTTCTATATAAAAGTCTCGGACACCGGGATCGGCATGTCGCCCGAGGATATTCCGAAGGCCCTGGCGCCCTTCGGACAGATCGACAGCAACCTTGCCCGTAAATACGACGGCACCGGCCTCGGCCTGCCCCTGACCAAGGCGCTGGTCGAGTTGCACGGCGGACGTCTGGTGATTGACAGCACCGTCGGCGTCGGCACGACCGTGACCATCACTCTGCCGCCCAACCGCGTCGTCGCCTAAGCCCCCCTAGCGGACGCTACGGTCGCGTCTTCAGAATACCCATATCGAGGCGCGACAGATCAGCGACCAGCGCGACCAGCGCCGATGCTGCCTGTTCAGCCAGCACGCGGCCGGCATCGACATTGGCGAGACGCGCATCGCCAACCGTCCCTGCCGGGTTAAGGTCCTGCGCCTGCCAGGCGAAGCGGAAGCGCCCGCCGGCGGCGAGCTCGGGGTGGGCCGCGGCGAGCGCGCGGGCCGCCGACGGGAAGTCGCCGATGGCGTCGCGCCGGACGAGATCGGGGCGCAAATGCAGCATTAATGACGTCTCGATCGCCCCGCCATGAATGCCGCCCTCGCACTCGACCATCGGGAAAAACTCCGCCGGCCGCATCATCCGCCATGAATTGGCGACCGCGGCGGCCATGCCGAGGCGGGCGCGCAAATCCTGGGCGACGATGTCGGCGATTTGCGGCTGGCCGCCATGGCTGTTGAACAGCACGATCTTGCGCAGCCCGGCGCGCGCGACGCTTTCGGCGATCTCGGTGACCGATTGCAAAAGAGTTTCGGCCGACAGGCTGAGCGTGCCGGCGAAATCGCCGTGTTCGTTGGATTTTCCGACGGCGAGCGCCGGCAGGACCAGGGCCGGCAACCCGTCCAGCGCCAGTGCGCGGGCGCGAACCAGGATGCCGGCATTGATCTCGGCATCGGTGCCGAGCGGCAGATGCGGGCCGTGCTGTTCGATCGCCGCGATCGGCAGCACCGCGACCGTTCGCGCCGGATCGAGCGCCGCAATCTCGCGGCTGGTCATGTCCTGCCACAATTTCATGGCACTGCCTAACACGCCCGTGGCTGCGGTATCAACGCCGCCCGCCGGGGATCAGGGGTCACGGCGGCGACCGCCCAGCATAACCACCCCGGCGACAATGATCGTCACGCCCAGCCAGCGCCAGGCGTCGATCTCCTCGTTGAGGATCAGCCACGAGGCGAGCATAATCGTTACATAGGTCAGCGCCGTGGCCGGATAGGCAAAGCTCAGCGGCGTGCGGTGCAGAATCATCAACCAGACCACGAAGGCCCCGGTCTGGCCGGCGACCCCGCTGACGATCCATGGTGACGACGCCACCGCCCAGGCCCAGTCGAGCCCGAAATCGAGGCCCGCGACATGATCGCTGCCGATCTTGAAGGCGATTTCGGACCCGGTGTCGAAAGCGAGCAGCAGGACCCACAGGCCGAGCACAAAGGGCAGGCTCCACCGATGGGCGCTCATTCGCCGCCTCCTCGCCCGCCCGTCGCCCGCCGATTCCGGTTTAGCGTCATGCTATGCCTCAAACCTTGCCCGTCGCGCCGACAATAATGACGCCAATGGTGATCAGCACCGCGCCGGCCCAGCGATAGGCCGGCACGTCTTCGTTGAGCACGAAACGGCCGGCGAGCACCACGCCGCAATAATTGAGGCTGACCAGCGGAAAGGCGAGGCTGAGCGGGGCCCGCGCCAGGATGGCGACCCAGACCGCCAGCTCCAGCATGGCGATCGCCACGCCGGCCCACAGCCATAACGACACGAAGGCGTGACGCGTAAACGTCCAGAAATGGAACTCGCCGGTCGCCGATGGCAACCGGTCGACGCCGCGCTTGAAGCAGATATGGCCGATGACGTCGGAAATAACCGACACGGCGAGCAGAAAGACCAGGAACGGCGTCATGGAAAAAAATTCATCGCCGCCCGAACCAAAGCCAGAAACGGGCGGCAGCCGCGATGCGGCACGGATCAGCCTCGCAGCAGGGTAATCTGGCCCACATCGAGATGCACTGCCACCACCGCGCCGATTTCGGCCGGCACATGATCGCGCTGATGCGGTTCGTCGATCAGCACGCGGTTATCGCCGACTTTCACCGTATAGCGCATGATCGCACCCAGGAATTCGCGCACCGCCACTGTACCCGCAAGCCGGCTTCCGGCCGCCGCCGCTGCCGCCGCGCCGCGCTGCAGGGCAACGCTCTGCGGGCGGAAGGCGATGCTCGCCGGGCCGGCAGCGGGCGCGCCGTCGAGCACGATGGCGACATCGCCGGCCGCCCGAAAGACAGCGCCGCCGGGTTCGGCGGTGATCGCGCCGTCGATCACATTAGCCACGCCGAGAAATGTCGCCACGAAGCGGTTGGCCGGGCGATCGTAAAGATCGACCGGGCGGCCGATCTGCTGAATGCGGCCCTGGTCGAGCACGGCGATACGGTCCGAGGTGGCGTTCGCCTCTTCCTGGTCGTGGGTGACGTAAATCGTCGTCAGTCCGGTCTTGCGCTGCAGCGCCAGCAGCTCGGCGCGCATCTCAACTCGCAGATTGGCGTCGAGATTGGACAGCGGCTCATCGAGCAGCAGGACTTCCGGCTCGATGACCAGCGTCCGCGCCAGCGCCACGCGTTGCTGCTGGCCGCCGGAAAGCTGGGCCGGCCGGCGTTGCGCCAGCCCGCCGAGGCCGACGAGATCGAGCGCGTCCTGGACCCGCTTGCCGATCTCGGCCCGTGCAATCCGCCGCTGTTCGAGGCCGAAGGCGACGTTTTCGGCGACCGTCATGTGCGGCCATAACGCATAGCTTTGAAACACCATGCCGACATTGCGTTGCCATGGCGGAACATGGGTGATGTCGCGATCGCCGACCCGGATGCGACCGGCGTTCGGCGTGCCGAACCCGGCGACGAGCCGCAGCAGCGTCGTCTTGCCCGAGCCGGACGGCCCGAGAAAGGCGAAAAACTCGCCGCGCCGGATTTCGAGCGAAACATCGGCAAGGATCGGCGTCGACCCATAGCGGAAATCGACATGTTCGATCGATACGCCGGCTGTCGCCGGGATTTTTTTGTTGTTCACGAACCCCTCCGCCCGCGTCGCATACGATCTCCTTCCGCGACCCGGTGCGACAACCAGGTTCCGACGGCGACAAGAATTACGGCGACCACCCCTAGCGCCGCGCCAGGGCCGCGCCCCGCCGGCGTCTGCATATAGACGTAGATGCCGTAGGACAGCGGCGCATCGACGTCGCGGGTGACCAGCAGCAGCGTCGCCGACAGCTCCACCGCCGCGGTGGCGAAACTGGTCACGAAGCCGGCGAGCAGGCCGCCCATCATCAGCGGCAGCACGATGCGGCGCACGGTGGTGAACTTGCCCGCGCCGAGATTTTCCGCCGCCTCCTCCAGGCTGACATGAACCTGTTGCAGGGCCGCCATGCAGGCGCGCAAGGCATAGGGGAGCCGACGGACCGCATAGACGATCACCAGCATGCCCCAGAAGGTGGCGAGCGACGCGCCCGACGGTAGTTTGACGCCGAAATAAGTGCGCAGAATGCCGATGGCAAGAACCAGTCCCGGCACGGCAAGCGATACGGTCGCTATGTAATCGAGCGTCCGGCGCGCCGGCAAGCGGGTGCGGAAAATCAGATAAGCGATGGTCGCGCCCAGGATCACGTCGACAGACGCGGCCAGGCCGCAAAAAAGCAGCGTGTTGGTGATGAATTGCGGCGATTCCCGGAACACGGTCGCGTAATGGGCCAGGGTAAAGGCATCGGGCACAACGCTGAACGACCAGATGGTGCCGAAGGACAGGAGCAGAATGCCGAAATGCGGGCTGAGCACGAGCAGCAGGACCGTCACGACAAACGCCCATGCCACGATGCGGCCGCGCGCCGTCAACCGACGTCGGCCGAGCCCGCCGCCGCCACGCTGCTGGGTAGCGTAATCTTTGCCGCGCAAAGCGAGCGCCGACAGCCAGATGGCGAACAGCGAGAAAACCACCATGATCGTCGAGATGACGTAACCGACCGGATCGCTGAGGCCGCCGCCGAACTCGCCGTCGTCTTCGGCCTGATGGGCCTGAT
>JACQAF010000280.1 GCA_016195145.1 Rhodospirillales bacterium | reverse complement strand
TGTCGATGCGCGTTGAGACCAATGGCGCGGTGACGCCCGAGGACGCAGTGGCGCTCGCCGCTCGCATCCTTCAGGATCAGCTCCAGCTGCGGGCGAAGGCGTCGAGTTGCCCGCCGGGGCGCGGCGTCTCGCCGGTCGCCGGGGCGGTCCGCGACGGCCCCGCGACGCCCGGCGGCCGGTAGCGCAACGCGGCGTTCGGCACCTTCAGCGCCCGATCCCGCTGATCGTGGATGATGCGCAGATTGGCCGTCATGCCCGGCAGGAGCTTGAGGTCGGGATTGTCGGCAGAAACGATGACGATATAGGTGACGACGTTCTGGATGGTCTGCGGCGCGAGGCGAATCTGGGTGACCGTGCCGCGAAAATTCTCGTTCGGATACGAATTGACGGTGAACGTCGCCGGCTGGTCGGGCGCGATGCGGCCGATATCGGCCTCGTCGACATTCGCCCACACCTCCATGCGCCGCAAATCCTGGGCGATGGTGAACAGGGTCGGCGCCTGGAGGCTCGCCGCCACCGTCTGGCCGACATCGACATTGCGCTGGATAACCACGCCGTCGATCGGCGAGCGGATGACCGAACGGTCGAGATCGACCTGGACCTGCTGCACCGCCGCCTCGCGCTGGGCGACCTGGGCGGCGGCGACGAGGATCTGCGCGTCGGCGATCTTGACCGCCGCTTCGCTGGCGGCGAGCACCGCGCCGGCCGCCTTCTCCTGGGCGCGGTTCGAATCGAGCTGGGCCCGCGCCGTGCTGAGGGCGGTTTCGGCGCGCTCGAAATCGGCGTGGGTGGCGACGCCGCGCGCCAGCAATTCCTTGCGGCGCTTGAACTCGCGGTCGGCGTCGGCGAGCTGAATGTCGGCCCGCATCGTTTGCGCCCGCGCATTGGCCAGCGCCGCGTGGGCGGTTTCGACATCGGCCCGCGCCCGCTCGGCCGAGGCCCGGCTGGTGGTGAGCTGGGCGCGCGCGGCGTCGGCGTCGGCCTGCGCCTGCATGATCCGCGCTTCGAGCATGTCGGTGTCGAGCCGGGCGACGACATCGCCCGCCTTCACCGTGCTGTTGTAATCGACCAGCAGATCCTTGATCAGGCCGGAAAGCTGCGAGCCGACCAGAACGGTGGTCACGGCGTTAACCGTGCCGGTCGCGGTCACCGCGGCGACGATCGGGCCGGCTTCGACCTTGGCAAGGCGGAACCGGGGGGCCGGGTCGGCGCCGCCGCCGCCCCAATAGACGCCGCCGGCGGCAGCCGCCGCCAGGATCGCCGCCCCGATCCAGATTGCCGGGCGCAAAAGAAGTCTTTTCACCGCCATTGCGTCCAGTATACACCGAGGTCCGGGAGCTTTCGCACGACGCCCGCCGGCGGATTTTCCGCGACAGGCCGGCGCATTATGCCTAATCTTTCGTCGGTTATGAACATGTCTGCCCCGGTCGAAAATTCACCCTACGATCTTCTGGTCATCGGCGGCGGCGTCAACGGCGCGGGCATCGCGCGCGACGCCGCGGGGCGCGGCCTCAAGGTGCTGATGGCGGAGCAGAACGATCTCGCCGCCGCCACCTCCTCGGCCTCGTCGAAGCTGATCCATGGCGGGCTGCGCTATCTCGAATACTACGCCTTCCGGCTGGTGCGCGAGGCGCTGGCCGAGCGCGACGTGCTGCTGGCCAACGCACCGCACATCATCTGGCCGATGCGCTTCGTCCTGCCGCATATGAGCGAGCTACGCCCGGCCTGGATGATCCGCGCCGGGCTGTTCCTCTACGACCATCTCGGCTGGACGCCGGGCAAGCCGTCGCGCCTGCCGGGATCGAAGGGCGTCGATCTGTCGGGCCCCTATGGCCAGGGGCTCAAGGATACCTACACGAAGGGCTTCGTCTATTCCGATTGCTGGGTGGACGATGCGCGCCTCGTCGCGCTCAACGCGCGCGGCGCGGCCGATCTCGGCGCCGATATCCGCGTTCATACCCAGGTCGTCGCCGCGCGGCGCGACGGCGCGGTGTGGCGGGCGCAGATCGTCGACCGCGATAACGGCCGCAAGACCGAGATCGTCGCCCGCGCCCTGGTCAACGCCGCCGGCCCGTGGGTGGGCCCCATGCTCGGCGGGGTGATCGACAGCATATCGACCCCGGCGCGGCTGCGCCTGGTCAAGGGCAGCCACATCGTCGTCCCGCGCCAGTACGAGGGCGAGCACGCCTTCATCCTGCAGAACGACGACCGGCGGGTGGTGTTCATGATCCCCTACGAGGGGCGCTTCACCCTGATCGGCACGACCGACATTCCCTTCGAGGGCGATCCGGCCCGCGTCGCCATCTCGCCCGAGGAGACGGAATATCTCTGCCGCGCGGCGAACCGGTATCTCGCCAAGGCGCTGACCCCGGCCGACGCGGTGTGGAGCTATGCCGGCGTGCGCCCGCTCTATGACGACGGCAAGTCCGACGCCTCGGCCACCACCCGCGATTACGTGCTGGAAGTGAACGGCCGCGCCGGCACGCCGCCGGTGCTCTCGGTGTTCGGCGGCAAGATCACCACCTATCGCCGGCTGGCCGAACACGCGCTGGAAAAGCTCGCGCCGTTTTTTCCGGCGATGGGCAAGGCGTGGACGGCGGGCGCGCCGCTGCCGGGCGGCGACCTGCCGGACGGCGATTTCGCCCGCTTCCTCGCCATTACCAAGGCTATCTGAGTGCTTGCCTTCAAGGTCATGATTACCGGCAATGATTTCAACCTTGAAGCCATTTTGGTGTGTC
>JACQAF010000279.1 GCA_016195145.1 Rhodospirillales bacterium | reverse complement strand
GCGCTCGGCGACGAGGATTTCGTAGCGGGCGAGGAATTTCTCCACCTGACGCGCGTAGTAGGCGAGCGATTCGGTCGCCGTGTCGATCGCGGTCAGCCCGCCGCCGATCACCGCCACCGGCAGACGAAGCTGGAGATTGGCGATCGACGAGGCCTTGGCCGCGCCGGTGAGCTGCAGGGCCATCAGGAAATCGGAGGCCATGCGCACGCCGCGCGTCAGCCCGTTGGGAATGGCGACGTGGGTGGGCTTGCCCGCGCCGGCACACAGGGCGATGTGATCGAAGCCGAGCGCCATCGCATCGTCGACGGTCAGCGTGCCGCCGAAGCGTACGCCGCCATACATCGCGAATTCGCGCCGCCGTTCGAGCAGCAGGCGGATGAGCTTGAGGAAGTTCTTGTTCCAGCGCACGGTGATGCCGTATTCGGCCACGCCGCCGAACCCGGCCATCACCCGGTCGTCGAGATTCTCGTACAGCTCGCCGACATGGCGGATCGGCCGGAACGGCGCCCGGCCGCCGGTCGGCTCGACGCCCGAGATATCCGCCGGCAGCGGCTCGATCTTGAGTCCGTCGACGCCAACCACCGTGTGACCGTCGTTCATCAGGTGGTGGGCGAGCGTGAAGCCGGCCGGGCCGAGACCGACGACCAGCACCTTGTAGCCGCTGGCCGGCTTGGGCAGCGGGCGGCGGATGTCGAGCGGGTTCCAGCGCGTGAGCAGCGAATAGATCTCGAACCCCCACGGCAGGTCGAGCACATCCTTGAGGATGCGGGTTTCGGCCTGCGGGATGTCGACCGGCTCCTGCTTCTGATAGATGCAGGCCTTCATGCAATCGTTGCAGATGCGGTGCCCGGTCGCCGCCACCATCGGATTGTCCACCGTGATCGCGGCCAGCGCGCCGAGTGCTGCGCCCTGCCCCTTGAGGGTGTGCATCTCGGAGATTTTTTCCTCGAGCGGGCAGCCGGCGAGGGTCACCCCGAACACGGTCTTCTGAAAGCCGCCGGTCTTCCTGTCCTTGAGTCCTTTCGAGCATGAATCCTTGCCCTGGTTGTGGCAGAAGATGCAGTAATTCACCTGATCGAGGGCCTGCGTCAGGTCCATGCCCGGATCGGTGAGCGCGAAGCCTTCGCGCGCGCGCCATTCGTGCTCGGGCAGGCGCATCATGCGCACGCCGCCGATCTCAATCGTCTCGACCGGCACCAGGTGCACAGGATCGACCTTGCGCGGCATCTTGAACAGAACGCCCTTGCCGTGGCGGGCCTGCCCGGCTTCAGTCAGCGTCGCCCACGCCGCATAGCGCAAGGCAAGGTCGAGGACGGTCGCGTTGGCGCTCTCGTCCGTCTCCCATGCCGCAACATGGCGGGCGAAGGCCGCCTCGGTCAGCGATTCGCCCATCGCCGCATCGAGCTCGCGCGCCAGCGCCGGGCCGTCGAAGGCCGCAGCGGCGTCCGGCTTGTGCGCCTTGACCGCGCGACGCTGAACGAACAAGCGCTTGCAGGCATAGAGCGGGTCGAGCGCATGGGTGCGCCGCGCGTGATCGGCGATCTCGTTTCCGATGCCGAACAATTCGCCGAGAAATTCGTCGAGATGCGGGCCGAGATCGATCAGCAGGTTGCCTTCGTCCTTGGCCGCCAGCGCCGCCGGGTTGGCGCGCGCCGCCAGCAGCCGGTTGGCCAGCTCGCCGTCGGCGGCGCCGAGGCGATCGAGGAACAGGCCGTCGAGCTGCAACAAACGGTCGCGACGATAAAGATCGGCGAAGCCGAACCCGAAGCCGAGCCCGTGATCCGGCGAAGGGTTGATATTGTCGTTCATTCTCGTCGTTTCCGGCGTGCGCGGTCCCTGGTTCGGGTAGTAGTGAAGAATACGGCGGATGACCCATCGCCGCCTATGACAGCTCTTTCCATCCGCCTATCGTCGGCTATTCTGGCATAACTGCCAATGACGACGAGAAAAACGCCGGACCGGCGGCACCTCCAATAACGAATGAGTAGGCTTCGAATCGTGCCATCGTCAAGCGAGCCGCAAATCGCCCCGACCCGCCTGGTTGCCGTCTGGCTGCTGGTCTGCTGCGCGATGATCTTCGCCATGGTGGTGATCGGCGGCGTCACGCGCCTGACCGAATCGGGATTGTCGATCACCGAATGGCAGCCTGTCGCCGGCGCGATCCCGCCGCTTTCCGACGCCGCCTGGCAGGCGGAATTCGACAAATACCGGCAGACCGACCAGTACCGCCAGCGGAACCAGGGCATGTCGCTGGCCGCGTTCCAGTACATATTCTGGTGGGAATACGTGCATCGCCTGTGGGGGCGGCTGATCGGGGTGGTTTTCCTGCTGCCCTTCCTGTGGTTCCTGTTTTCGGGCCGCATCCGCGGCCGGCTCGCGTGGCGTCTGGCCGGGGTATTCGCCCTCGGCGGCGCGCAGGGCGCGCTCGGCTGGTATATGGTGCAGAGCGGCCTCGCCGGCCGGATCAGCGTCAGCCCCTATCGCCTGACCGCGCATCTTGCCCTTGCCCTGATCATCTATGCGGCGATGTTGTGGATCGCGCTCGACCTTCTGCGCCCGCGTGCCGGCGCGCCACCGCAGACCCGCGGGCCTGCGGGCGGGGCGCTGGCCCTCGCCGGGCTCGTCTTCCTGACCATCGCCGCCGGCGGGTTCGTCGCCGGCCTCAATGCCGGGATGATCTACAACAGCTTTCCGCTGATGGATGGCCGGCTGGTGCCGGCCGGATACGGCGACCTCGTCCCATGGTGGCGCAACCTGTTCGAAAATGTCGCGGCGGTGCAGTTCAATCACCGCCTGCTCGGCATCGGCACGCTGGCGGCCAGCCTCGCCTTCTGGTTCGCGTCCCGACGCGCCGCCGCCGGCTATGCCCGCGCCCTCGTCGACGCGGTCGCCGGCATGGCGATCCTGCAGGTGGCGCTCGGCATCTCGACGTTGCTGCTCGTCGTACCGGTGCCGCTAGCCGCCGCCCACCAGGCCGGCGCGGTCATGTTGCTGACGCTGGCGCTGGCCGCCGCCCACGAACTTCGCCGCGAACGGGGCGCGGCTAGGCCATCCGTCGGCGCGGCCAAAGACTGGACAGCGCGAACATGACCGCCGCCGCGACCACCGTCGAGGGCCCCGACGGCGTGTCGAAATAGAGCGAGGCATAAACGCCCCCGACGACGGCGAAGCCGCCGATCAGCGCCGCGAGGACCGCCATCTGTTCGGGCGAGCGGGCGAAGCGCCGCGCCGTCGCCGCCGGGATGATCAGCAGGGCGGTAATCAGCAACACGCCGACGATTTTCATCGCTGCGGCGACGACAACGGCGAACAGCAGGACGAAGGCAAAACGCAGACGATCGACCGGCACGCCCTCGACGCGGGCCAGCTCCTCGTGCACGGCGAGCGACAGCAGCGGCCGCCACAGCCAGGCGAGAACCGCCAGCACCGCCGCACCGCCACCATAGATCCAGACGAGGTCGAGCGGCGTCACCGCTAGGATGTCGCCAAACAGGTAGGACATCAGGTCGACCCGCAATCCTTCCTGAAAGGCGAGCGCGACCAAGCCGAAGGACAGGGCGGAATGGGCGAAGATGCCGAGCAGCGTGTCGCTGGCGAGGCGCGCGCGTCCCTGCAACAGCGCCAGCAGGAGGGCGAAGGCGACGCAGACGGCAACGACGCCGAAATTGAGATTGATGCCGAGTGCGAAACCGAGCGTGACCCCCAGCAAGGCCGAATGGGCGAGCGCGTCGCCGAAGAAAGCCAGCCGCCGCCAGACGACGAACGAGCCGAGCGGCCCGGTCACCGCGGCCAGCCCGACCCCGGCAACCATCGCGCGCCAGACAAAATCATCCATGACGATGCCCGCCGGCATGCGGATGGTCATGGTTGTGATCATGGTCGTGCCCATGATCCGGCGCGCCAGTGCGCAACGACACGACCCGACCGGCCGCATCGTGCGCATGGTCGTGATGATGGGTGTAGAGGGCGAACGCCCCCGCCCCTTGCGCGCCGAACAGCGCCAGATAGGCCGGATCGCGGCTCACCGTTTCGGGACCGCCGGTGCAGCAGACATGCTGGTTAAGGCAGACGACCGTGTCGGTCGCCGCCATGACGAGATGCAGATCGTGGCTGACCATCAGCACGCCGCAACCGCGCCGGTCGCGGATGGCGACGATCAGAGCGAACAGCTCCTGCTGGCCGATGACGTCGACGCCCTGCGCCGGTTCGTCGAGAACCAGCAATTCGGGGTCGCGCAGCAGGGCGCGCGCCAGCAACACGCGTTGCATCTCGCCCCCCGACAGCCCCTGGACCGGCGCGTCGGCGAGCCGGGCGGCCCCGACCTCGCTCAAGGCAACGTCGAGGTCGCCGTATTTCGCTGGCCGGCCGAGTTCGAGAAAACGGCGCACCGACAGAGGAAAAGTCTCGTCGATCGTCACGCGCTGCGGCACATAGCCGACGCGCAGACCCGGTTTCAGCCATACCTCGCCCCCGTCGGCCGGCAACAGGCCGAGAAGAATACGCAGCAGCACGGTTTTGCCGGCGCCGTTGGGGCCGATCAGGGTGACGATCTCGCCCTTCGCCGCCGCGAGGTCGACGCCGCGCAGCACCGTGCGGCTGGCGAAGCGCTTGTCGATCGCGCGCGCGCGCACGAGCGGGGCGTTTTCGGGGGCGGCGTTCATCGGAACATCACCCGGCAGCCGGCCGGCGGCAACCGGCGCATAATCCGCGCAATTCGACGATCGGCGCATCGACCGCGAAGCCGCTTTCTGTCGCCGACCGGCCGATGGCGGCGGCGAGGCGCGGATCGTCGATTTCCGCCGCCGTGCCGCAGCGCCGGCAGATCAGGAACTGCGCGGGGTGCGACCCGTCGGGCCGCGCGCAGCCGACAAAGGCATTGAGCGAGGCGATACGGTGGATCAGGCCGCGCGCCAGCAGAAAATCGAGCGCGCGATAGACGGTCGGCGGCGCGGCGGCGCGGCCGTCCTGCTTGAGCCGGTCGAGAATGGCGTATGCGCCGACGGGCTGATGGCTGCCCCAGACCAGTTCGAGGACGCGCCGGCGCAAGGGCGTCAATCGCTGACCGTCGCGCGCACACAGGCGCGTCGCCTCGCCGAGCGCCACGTCGACGCAACGCGCGTGATCGTGCCCGCGCCCGGGAAAAGGCGGCGTCCGGCGGCGTTTCAGGGCGGCCATGCTTTCCTCGCCAAAAGCGTTATATTATAACAGAATATGTTATAGTATAACACCCGACGCTCCCTCAAGGAACCCACGAATGAACCCCCGTTCCGCATCGACCGAACCCCGCCGCCGTGCGGCCTGGATCGCCGTGCTGGCGGCGACATATCTTGTCGCCAGCGCCGCGGCCGCCAGCGCCGCGCCGCGCGTCGTGGCCAGCATCCTGCCGATCCATTCGCTGGTCGCCGGCGTTATGGATGGCGTCGGCGCGCCCGAACTGATCGTCCGCCCCGGCGCGTCGCCCCATACTCATTCGTTCCGTCCTTCCGATGCGCGCAGCCTCGAAAGCGCGGCGGTCGTCTTCTGGGTCGGTGCGACGATGGAGCCGTTTCTCGCCAAGCCGCTCGGCACGCTCGCTGGCCGGGTGCGGATCGCCGAACTGGCAGCCGCGCCGGGCATCGCCTTGCTGCCAGTGCGCAGCGGCGGCGCGTGGGAGCGCGACGAGCACGGTCACAGCCATGCCCCCGGCGCCAAAACGGAGGCCGTCGACAGCCATTTCTTTCTCGATCCTGAAAACGCCAAGGCCGTTGTCCGGGTCGTTGTCGGCGCGCTGGCGGCGACCGATCCGGCCAATCGCGCCCGTTACGAAGCGAACGCTGCGAGCGTAATCGCGCGGCTCGACGCGCTCGACGCCGAAATGCGCTCAACCCTCGCCCCGGTCAAAAACCGGCCCTATATCGTGTTCCACGACGCCTATCAGTATTTTGAGCGCCGCTACGATCTGGCCGCACTCGGCTCGGTCACCGTAAGCCCGGAACGCCAGCCGGGAGCCAAGCGCCTGCGCGCGCTGCGCGAGCGGATCGTCGCCGCCAAGGCCGTGTGCGCCTTCGCCGAGCCGCAATTCCGCCCGGCCCTGCTCGCCACGGTCGTCGAGGGCACGGGCGCCAGAACCGGCGCGCTCGACCCCGAGGGGATCGGCTTGACGCCCGGTCCCGACGCTTATTTTGCGCTGATACGCAATCTCGCCCGCGCGCTCGCCGATTGTCTCGGCGGCTGAGGCGCACCGGTCGGCGCATACCCGGCCGCCAGCGCGTGCGCGACGACCTTGCGCATCAGCGTCGGCAATCCTGCCTCGCCAAGCCGCTCGACCGGCCACCATTCGCCGTCGGCCGGCTTGCGCCGACCGGGACGGCCGATCCATACCGCGAGTTCGAGATCGAAATGGGTGAAACCGTGGCGCACCGCGCCTGGCAGCTTGCACCAGCCAGTCCCCGGCGGTGCCGCGCGGCGCGCGACGGCGTCGGCCACAGGCGCCGCCTGCCACGCTGTCGATGGCGGCGCCATCATCCCGCCGAGCAATCCCTTCTCCGGCCGTCGGCGCAACCAAACCGCGACCCCGTCGAACAGCACGAAGGCGGCGCCCTGGCGCGCGGGTTTGTCGCCCTTCGGCGCCTTGTACGGAAAGCGTTCGGGATCGCCCAGGGCGCGGGCGGCGCACGCCCCTGCCCATGGGCACAGGCCGCAACGCGGCTTGCGCGGCGTGCAGATCGTCGCCCCCAGATCCATCGCCGCCTGCGCATAATCGCCGGGCCGCTGCGCCGGAACCAAGGCGGCTGCGGCGCGCCGGATCGCGGTCTTCGCCCCCGGCAGCGGCTCCGCGATCGCGTAGAGGCGCGACATTACCCGCTCGACATTGCCATCGACCGCCGCGGCGCGGCGCCCGAAGGCGATGGCCGCGACCGCCGCCGCCGTATAGGGCCCGATGCCGGGCAGCGCGCGCAGGGTGTCTTCGTCGTCGGGAAACCGGCCGCCGAGATTGCGGGCCACGACCTGCGCGCATTTATGGAGATTGCGCGCCCGCGCGTAATAGCCGAGCCCCGCCCATGCCGCGAGCACATCGCGCTGCGCGGCCGCCGCCAGATCGGCGACCGTCGGCCAGCGATCGAGAAATTTCCGGAAATAAGGACCGACCGTCGCCGTCGTCGTTTGCTGAAGCATGATTTCGGCGAGCCAGACGCGATACGGATCGGGCCGCGCGCCGGGCCGGGCGCGCCATGGCAATATCCGCGCGTGACGGTCGTACCAGGCGAGCAATGCGGCCGGCAGGTTCGAGGAATTGCGACGGGCGGTCGGGACGTGCATCGATGGATCAGATATTTGCGTTGCGAGTCGCTACCACAGGCCGGCGACGGAGTGTAGGCTCCGAACAAAGGATTGACATGCGATGAGTCTACGCGCGCTGGGCGCCACCTTGCCGAAGATCACCCGAGCGACCCTGGCCCGGCGCGGCACGGTGTTTGCGGCGCTGGTCGGCGAATGGCCGGCGATCGTCGGCCCCGAGCTCGCCGCCGCAACGCTGCCGGAAAAATTCTCCGCCCCGCCCAAGGACGCCGCCGATCCGGCCGGCACGCTCACCTTGCGCGTCGCTGGCGGAGTCGCGATGGAGGTGCAGCACCTCGCCCCGCAGATTGTCGAACGCATCAACGCTTTTCTCGGCTGGCGGGCGGTCGGCCGCCTCAAACTCTTCCAAGCCCCGGTCTCGGTCGACCGCCGTCCGGTCGCGACTCCGCCGCCCCAGCCAACCCCGCAGCAGGCTGCCGCCATCGACGCGGCGGTCGCCGATGTGGATAATGTCGACCTCAAACAGGCATTAACCCGGCTCGGCCGGCTGGTCCTGGGCCGGGAAAAATCGGATAAATGATCGATGAAACAAATAGATACAAATAGATACGGGGGCTTATCCCCAATTGGGAAATGGTCTTGAGGACTCGGGGTCCGACTCGATAGGATGCACAACATCTAGTAGGTGGATTCCAATGAAGCGATATATCTCGTTCCTGCTTCTGGGTTTTCTGGCGCTTGCCGGGGCCGCCATGGTCCCGCAATTGGCGCTGGCCCAGGGTACGACCCCCGACGCCAAGGCCCTCGCCCCGCGCCAGGACGGCGACGACATGGTCATCGGCCTTGCCGGTGCGCCGGTAACGATCATCGAATACGCCTCCCTGACCTGCCCGCATTGTGCGAATTTCCATGCCAATACCTATCCGCAGCTCAAGTCGAATTACATCGACAAGGGTCTGGTCAAACTGGTCTATCGCGATTTCCCGCTCGACCGTATCGCGCTGTCGGGATCGATGCTGGCGCGTTGCGCCGGCGGACCCGACCGCTATTTCGCCTTTCTCGACGCCCTCTATAAGCAGCAGGGTAGCTGGGCGCGCGGCAACGCCAACGACATGCTGACCAATCTGCGCCGCATCGCGCGCCTCGGCGGCATGTCGGAACCGGCAATCGATGCCTGCCTCAAGGATGAGAACGTACAGAAGGCCGTGCTGACCCAGAGCCTCCAGGGCGAGCGCGAATTCGGCGTCAACTCAACCCCGACCTTGATCATCAACGGCAAGAAACAGGCCGGGGCGCTGACCTTCGACGAACTCGACAAGGTCCTGAAGCCCCTCGTCGCACGCTGATCGCCGCCGCAACCGAACGCGCATAAGACATAAAAACAGGAACCGGGAATGCATTTCACCAAGCTTCGTCTCTCGGGGTTCAAATCCTTCGTCGAGCCGACTGAGTTCGTCATCGCGCCGGGCCTGACCGGCGTTGTCGGACCGAACGGTTGCGGCAAGTCGAACCTCGTCGAGGCGCTGCGCTGGGTGATGGGCGAGAACCGCGCCAAGCAGATGCGCGGCGGCGAGATGGACGATGTCATCTTCGCCGGCACCACCGGCCGGCCGGCGCGCAACGTGGCCGAGGTCGCCCTGTTCGTCGACAACGCGCAGCGCAAGGCCCCGGCGGCGTTCAACGACCTGCCCGAATTCGAGATCGCGCGGCGGATCGAACGCGGGCAGGGCTCGCTCTATCGCATCGCCGGGCGCGACGTGCGGGCGCGCGACGTGCAGTTGCTGTTCGCCGACGTCGCCTCGGGCGCGCATTCGCCGGCCCTGGTCAGCCAGGGGCGGATCAGCGCCATGATCCAGGCCAAGCCGACCGAGCGCCGGGCGCTGCTCGAAGAGGCCGCCGGCATCACCGGCCTGCATTCGCGCCGCCACGAGGCGGAGCTCAAGCTCAAGGCCGCGGAAACCAATCTCGCCCGTCTCGACGACGTGCTCACCACCCTCGATACCCAGCTCCAGGGCCTGAAGAAACAGGCCCGCCAGGCGGCGCGCTATCGCAACATGAGCGACCTTATCCGCCGCGCCGAGGCGATCCTCTACCACCTGCGCTGGCGGGACGCCGGCAAGGCGCGCGACGCTTCGGCCGCCCGCCTTGCCGAGGCCGAACGGCAGGTCGCCGAGATTACCGGGCGCGCCGCCGAGGCGGCGACCGCGCTCGCCGACGCCGAGGCGCGCCTGCCCGAGCTGCGCAAGACCGAGGCCGAAGAGGCGGCGGGCCTCGCCCGCCTGACCGTGGCGCGCGAACAGCTCGAGGCCGAAGAAGCCCGTGTCGTCGCTGCGCTCGCCGAAATCGAGGCGCGGCTCGCCCAGCTCGCTGCCGACGAGGCGCGCGAGCGCACCCAGGCCGAAGACGCCGCCGCCGCCCTCGCCCGGCTCGCCGCCGAATACGAGGCGCTGACCGGCGCCGAGGTTACGGCCGCCGAGCAGGCGCGCGAACTCGCCGCCGAGCTTGAAGTACGGCGCGGCGATGTCGAAGAGCTCGATGCCGCCCTCGCCCAGGCAACCGAGGCCGTCGCCGCCGCCGAGGCCGAGCGCAATGCCCTCGTTCGCGAGGCCGCCGAGCTCGCCGAACGCGCCGAAACGCTGTCGGCGCGGCTCAGCGAGACCGCCGAGGAACGCCGCCGTCTCGAAGCCGCCGCGCAAGAAATCGGGCCGCGCCAGCAGGCCGCCGAAGCGTGCGCCGCCGCCGCCCAAGCCGCACTCGACGCCGTGCAGGCCGAGGCCGAAGCCGCCGAAGCCGCCCGCCGCGCCGCCCAGGAAGCAGAGACCGCCGCCCGCAACGCGCTGCGCACCGCCGAAGGCGAATTGTCGCGCCTCGATGCCGAAGCGGCCGCGCTCGCCGACGTGCTCAAGAGCGGCGCCGCGCATGAATACCCGCCGGTCGTCGACCGGATCCATGTCGCCGCCGGTTACGAGGCGGCGCTGGGCGCCGCGCTCGGCGACGACCTTTCGGCCCCACTCGATTCGGCGGCGCCCTTGCACTGGCGCGCGCTCGATGGCGCGGCCGACGGCCCCGCGCTGCCCGCCGGCGCCGAGCCGCTCGGCAATTTCGTCGCCGCGCCGCCGGCGCTTGCCCGCCGCCTGGCCCAGATCGGCGTCGTCGCCGACGCGACCGAGGGCGACCGTCTTGCCCTCACCCTGGCGCAAGGTCAGCGTCTGGTCAGCCGCGACGGCGCGTTGTGGCGCTGGGACGGTTTCACCGTGCGCGCCGGCGCGCCGAGCGCCGCGGCGACGCGGCTTGCCCAACGCAACCGTCTCGATGAGATCGCCGCCGCCCGCGCCGGCCTCGCCGAAGTGGCCGAGGGCGCGCGCACCCGCTACGCCAATGCCCAAAACGCCGGTCGCGTCGCCGAAACCGCCGACCAGGCGGCGCGCGATAGCGCGCGCACCGTGCTGGCCGAGCTGACGCGCGCCCGCGAGGAGCAATCGACCCTGGCGCGTACCGCCGCCGCCGAGGCGGCGCGGCTTGCCGGACTGGTCGAGACGGCCGAGCGCCTGTCGACCGATTTCGACGCCATCGAGACGCGACGCAGCGCCGCGGCCGAACGGCTGGCGGCCCTGCCCGACCCGGCCGCGGCGCGCGAGCAACTGGTGCGCGACCGCGCCGAGCTGAGCCAGCGCCGCGCCGGCCTGATCGACGTGCAGACCGCTCATGACCGGCTGATGCGCGAGGCCGAGGCGCGCACCCGGCGGCTCGTCGCCCTCGCCGGCGAGGAAAAGGCCTGGTCCGCCCGCGCCGAAGGCAATCACCGGCAAATCGATATCCTCGGCGAGCGCCGCACGCAGGCCTCGGCCGAGCGCGACCGGCTGGCGGCGCGGCCGGGCGAAATCGCCGCCGAGCGCGATGCGCTGTTCGAACGCCTAACCGCCGCCGAAGCGCGCCGCCAGGAAGCCGCCGACCGCCTTGCCGAGGCCGAGAATGCCGCCGCCGAAGCCGGCCGGAGCCTCAAGGCGATCGAGGCGGAGCTGGTCCACGCGCGCGAGGGCCGCGTGCGTTGCGAGGCCGCCTTGCAGCAGAACGACCAGCATCTCGCCGATCTCGCCCAGCGCATCCGCGAGCGCCTCGACTGCGCCCCCGAAGAAACCCTCGCTGCCGGCGGCGTCGACGCCGAAGACGATCTGCCGCAACTGCCGCAGATCGAGGCGCGGCTCGAACGCCTGACCAAGGAGCGCGACACGATGGGCCCGGTCAACCTGCGCGCCGAGCAGGAAGCGGCCGAGGTCGAGCAGCAGATGTCCTCGCTCCAGGTCGAGAAGGACGATCTCGTCCAGGCCATCGCCCGCCTGCGCCACGGCATTTCCACCCTCAACCGCGAGGGCCGCGAACGGCTGCTGGTGGCGTTCGAGAAGGTCAACAAGCATTTCTCCGAGCTGTTCGTGCGGCTATATGGCGGCGGCCGGGCGCATCTGTCGCTCGCCCATGTCGGGGCCGACGGCCAGCCGGCCGAAAACGGCGATCCGCTGGAGGCCGGCCTCGAAGTGATGGCGAGCCCGCCGGGCAAGAAGCTGCAAACCCTGTCGCTGCTGTCGGGCGGCGAGCAGGCGCTGACGGCGCTCGCCCTGCTCTTCGCCGTGTTCCTCACCAACCCGGCGCCGATCTGCGTCCTCGACGAGGTCGACGCGCCGCTCGACGACGCCAATGTCGACCGCTTCTGCGCCCTTCTTGACGACATCGCCCGCAGCACCGGCACGCGCTTCGTCATCGTCACCCATCACCGCCTGACCATGGCGCGCATGGACCGCCTGTTCGGCGTCACCATGGCCGAGCGGGGGATATCGCAGCTGGTCTCGGTCGACCTTCAGGGCGCGGAGCGCATGCGGGCCACGGCCTGAGCGGCAAGTTACTGATTTATATCGACTATCCCTGCTTGACAGGGTGTAGACCAGCCCGTAAGGTGCGCCGCGCTTGTGGCGCTGCCGACCTTGTCGGCTCGCGGGCGGAGGACGGATGGGCGACCCCAATTCCCCACCATCGCTCGGCGATTTCGACAAACGGTTGCGTGCGGCCCGCAAGGCCGCCGAGCCACCCGAAGCCCCCGTCACGCGGCAACGCGAGCTGGGACTCGCCTATCGGGTCGCCATCGAAATGGTGGTGGGCCTGGCGGTCGGCGCGGGGATCGGTTGGGTTCTCGACGGCTGGCTCGGAACCCGGCCGTTTCTGATGGTGGCGATGCTGTTCATGGGCTTCGCCGCCGGCATGATGAACGCCTATCGCACCAGTCGGCGGATCGCCGACGAGGCGGAGGCCAGGGACCGGAAAATGCGCGACGGCGATGCCGGGCGCGACGGATAAGCGAGATCGAACGAGGACGACCGACCGTGGCCGAACAACATAGTCCCCTCGAACAGTTCCAAATCCGGCGGCTGGTTCCGATCGAGATCGGCGGCGTCGACGCCTCGTTCACCAACTCCGCCGTGTTCATGGTGATTGCGGTCGCGCTGGTCACGCTGCTGATGACCTACAGCATGCGCGGTCGCGCCATGGTGCCGGGCCGCCTGCAGTCGATCGCCGAACTCGGCTATGAATTCATCGCCAACATGCTGCAGGAGAACGTCGGCAGCGCCGGGCGGAAATACTTTCCGTTCGTCTTCACGCTGTTCATGTTCATCCTGTTCTCGAATCTCCTCGGCATGATCCCCTACAGCTTCACGCCGACCAGCCACATCGTCGTCACCTTCGCCATGGCGTTCGTCGTCTTCGTCGGCGTGACGGTGATCGGCTTCGCCCGCCACGGGCTGCATTTCCTCGGCTACTTCGTCCCCAAGGACGTGCCCTGGCCGCTGTTGTTCCTGCTCGTGCCGATCGAAGTCCTGTCCTATTTCATCCGTCCGGTCAGCCTGTCGCTGCGGTTGTTCGCCAACATGATGGCCGGCCACACAATGCTCAAGGTCTTCGCCGGCTTCGTCGTTGCGCTCGGCGTGCTCGGCGGCTGGGCGCCGCTCGCCTTCGTCGTCGCGCTGACCGGCCTCGAAATCGGCATCGCCTTCCTCCAGGCCTATGTTTTCACTATCCTCACCTGTCTCTACCTCAACGACGCGGTGCATCTGCATCATTGAGGCAAGGCCAGGCTTCACCCGCCCAATTCCGACAACTTCAACCGAAGGGAACAGCAATCATGGATCCAGCAGCGGCTAAACTGATCGGCGCCGGTCTCGCCACCATCGCCCTCGCCGGCGTCGGCGTTGGCATCGGCAATATTTTCGGCAGCTTCGTCTCGGCGGCGATCCGCAACCCCGCCGCGGCCCCGAAGGTGTTCGGCAACGTGCTCCTCGGCTTCGCGCTGACCGAAGCCGTGGCGCTGTTCGCGCTGCTGATCGCGTTCCTCATCCTGTTCGGCTAGAACCGGGGACGGGCCCGACCGGGCCCGGAACGCCGCATGCCGCAGCTTAATCTTCTCGACTTCCCGCCGCAGCTCGTCTGGCTGGCGATCACCTTCGTCATTCTGTACCTCGTCATGGCGAAGGTGGCGTTGCCGCGGGTCGCCGAGGTGCTGGAGACGCGGGCCGAACGCATCCGCGACGATCTCGACCGTGCGACCGAGCTGCGCAACGAGGCGATGGCCGCGCAGGCGACCTATGAAAAGGCGCTGGCCGAGGCCCGCGCCCAGGCGCAGAACGTAATGCGCGAAACCTCGGCCAAGCTGACCGCGGCGGCGGCGGCCCGCCAGGCGGAACTGGCCGCCGAGCTGACCGCCAAGACCAAGGCGGCGGAAGCGACCATCGCCGCCGCCAAGGCCAAGGCGATCGCCGATCTCCAATCGGTCGCCGCCGAGGCGGCGCGTTCCGCGACCCAGCGCCTGATCGGGGTCGAGGTATCGCCGGCCGACGCCGCCCGGGTCGCCGCGGCGACGCTCAAGGAGCGCGGTTGATGCTGAGCAGTCCCGAATTCTGGGTAGCAGTCGCCTTCGTTATCTTCGTCGGTCTGGCGTACCGGCCGCTTGCGCGGATGATTGTCGGCGCGCTCGACGAACGCTCCGCCCGCATCCGCGCCGATCTCGAGAAGGCCACCCAATTGCGCGAAGAGGCGCAGAACCTGCTCGCCCAGTACCAGCGCAAGCACCGCGAGGCGATGAAGGAAGCCGCCGACATCGTCGCCCACGCCAAGGCCGAGGCCGAGCGGTTGGCCGTGCAGGGGCAGAAGGAACTCGACGACGCCCTCAAGCGCCGCGAGCAGCTTGCCCTTCAGCATATCGCCCAGGCCGAGGCCCAGGCGGTGCAGGAAGTCCGGGCGCGCGCCGTCGATGCGGCGGTCTCGGCGACGGCCAAGCTGATCGCCGAGCGGATGGATTCCGCCCGCCAGGCGGCGCTGATCGAACAGGCGATCCGGGAACTCCCCGCCAAGCTCAACTGACGCGCCGGTTCGCCGGCGACGAGGTTGCAGGGCGCCCCCGCGGGCGCCCTTCTCGTTCGGTTCAGGCGCGCACGCGCGTCAGGTCGCGCAGGACATTCACTTCGTGCGCCTGTTCTTCGAGCCGCGATTTGAGCACGTCGCCGATGCTGACCAGCCCGACCAGCCGCTCGCCCTCGACTACCGGCACATGGCGGGCGCGGCGCACGACGATCAGCGACATGATGTCCTTCACCATGTCGCCCGGCCGGCAGGTGAGCGCGTCGCGGTTCATCAGCTCGTCGACCCGCAGCGCCGCAGCGCCCGGCCCGTGCGCCGCCATGCCGCGCACGATATCGCGCTCGGCCAACAAGCCGAGGAAGCGGCCGACCCGGTCGCACACGACGAGCGAGCCCACCCCCTTCTCGATCAGCAGCCGGGCCGCATCGGCGATCGCCGCGTCGGGCCCGATCTTCACCACATCGACGCCCTTGTGCTGCAGGATTTCCGTAATTTTCATGCCCCACCTCCCACGGATAGCTTATTAAAAATCTGGGCACGCAGGCAGGCAAGCGCAAGGGCAGGCTGCCCCCGCCGACGGGCGCCTCCCCTCTCACGCATGTGTGAAACGCCAGGCAAGTCGTTTGCCCCTAGGATTTATGGCTCGGCCTGCGTACCGGTCACAGGAGGAGTTTCATGCCCGCCTTCGGCCTTGCCCGCACGCGAAAAGCCGGTTTGGCGGCCATGTTTCTGGCGGTCGCCGGCTGGCTTACGCCCGCACTCGCCAATCCCGACCAGTGGCGCGCCGCCTGGCCGCGCACCGATTTCACCCGCCACACGGTGCCGTTCGGCGAAATTTTTTCCGGCGGGCCGCCCAAGGATGGCATCCCCGCCATCGACAATCCGCGTTTTATTCCTATCGCCGAGATAACCGGCCTCAAGCCGACCGAGCCGGTGCTCACCCTTGAGATCAATGGCGACGTGCGCGCCTACCCCCTGCGCATCCTGATCTGGCACGAAATCGTCAACGACACGGTCGGCGGCGTGCCGGTAGCGGTCACCTATTGCCCCTTGTGCAACTCCGCCGTCGCCTTCGACCGACGGCTCGGCGGGCGCACGCTCGATTTCGGGGTGAGCGGCATGCTCCGCCATTCCGACCTGGTGATGTACGACCGCCAGACCGAAAGCTGGTGGCAGCAATTCCTGGGCGAGGCGATCATCGGCCAGCTGACCGGCGCACGGCTCGACATGCTGCCGGTGCGCGCCGAATCGGTCGAGCGGTTCCGCGCCCGCTTCCCCGCCGGCAAGGTGCTGATCCCGACCGATCCGGCCAAACGCCCCTATGGGCAGAACCCCTATGTCGGCTACGATCGGTCGGCGTGGCCGTTCCTGTTCCGCGGCGAATATAAGGACCCCGTCCCGCCGCTCGCCCGCGTGGTGTCGGTCGACAAGGAAGCCTGGCCGTTCGACCTCGTGCGTGAACGCGGACGGATCGTACACAACGATCTGGTGCTGACCTGGGAAGCGGGGCAGGCCTCGGCCCTCGACACGCCATTCGTTGCCGATGGCAACGACGTGGGCAACGTCGTCGTCCAGCGCCGGGCGGCCGATGGCAGCTTCGCCGACGCCGTGCACGACATCAGCTTCGCCTTCGCCTTCCGCGCCTTTCACCCCGACGGAACGCTCTACGCGAAATAAACCCTCTATTCCGCTGCCCGCTGGGCCGGCGGCGGTTTCCAGCGCAGGACAGGCTGACGCGCGGCGCGCGTCTCGTCGAGGCG
>JACQAF010000278.1 GCA_016195145.1 Rhodospirillales bacterium | reverse complement strand
GGTGACGCCGGTCTTCGATGCGCCGGGCGAGAACATCCTGTTCTTCGTCGCCTCGCGCGGCCACCACGCCGATATCGGCGGCCTGACGCCCGGCTCGATGCCGCCCGATTCGACGACGGTCGAGGAAGAAGGCGTGCTGATCGATAATTTCCTCCTCGTCGAGCAGGGCCGCTTCCGCGAGAAGGAAATGGTCGAGCTGCTGCGCTCCGGGCGCTACCCGACGCGCAACCCGGCGCAGAATATCGGCGACCTCAAGGCCCAGATCGCCGCCTGCGAGAAGGGCGTGCAGGAGCTGAGCAAGATGGTGGCGCAATTCGGCCTCGACGTCGTGCGGGCCTATATGCAGCACGTCCAGGACAACGCCGAGGAACAGGTCCGGCGCGTGCTCGACGTGCTGACCGACGGCGGCTTCGCCTACGAGATGGACGACGGCAGCGTGATCCGGGTCAAGGTATCGATCGACAAGGCGGCGCGCACCGGCGTCATCGATTTCACCGGCACCTCGGCCCAGCGGCCGACCAATTTCAACGCACCGTCGGCGGTGTGCATGGCGGCCGTGCTCTACGTCTTCCGCACCCTGGTCGATGACGACATCCCGATGAACGCCGGCGTCCTCAAGCCGCTCAGGGTGATCATCCCGCCGGGCTCGATGCTCGCGCCGCAATATCCGGCGGCGGTGGTGGCCGGCAACGTCGAAACCTCGCAATGCGTGACCGACGCGCTGTACGGCGCGCTCGGCGTGCTTGCCGGCGCCCAGGGCACGATGAACAACTTCACCTTCGGCAACGCGACCTACCAGTATTACGAGACGGTATGCGGCGGCTCGGGCGCCGGGCCGGATTTCGACGGCTGCGACGCCATCCATACCCACATGACCAATTCGCGCCTCACCGATCCCGAAGTCCTCGAATGGCGTTTTCCGGTGATGGTCGAATCCTTCCGCATCCGGGTGGGTAGCGGCGGCGCCGGCCGGTGTCGCGGCGGCGACGGCGCGGTCCGGCGCATCCGTTTCCGCGAGAAGATGACGGCGGCGATTCTCGCCAACCGCCGGCGCGTGCCGCCCTTCGGGCTGGCCGGCGGCCTGTCCGGCGCGCTCGGGCGCAACTGGGTCGAGCGCACCGATGGCAGCCGGGTCGATCTTGCCGCCACCGGCCAGATCGAGGTCGAGGCCGGCGACGTGTTCGTGATCGAGACACCGGGCGGCGGCGGCTTCGGCCAGCCGGCGAAACGGGCGGCGGAGTAAGGAATTACGCGGCCGGTTTGTGCGCCGCGACCGTGATCAGGTCGCCCGCACCGGCAACCCGGCAGAACAACGCATAAAGCGGGGCGAGAGCGGCGAAAACCGGGCGCGGAATGCGGTTCTTCGCGCCGAGCAGGCCGATATTGACTGTCTGCGCCAGCGCCAGCGGATCGCCGTAAAGCCGTAAACCGGCGATGGCAAAGCCGGCCTGTTCGAGATAGCGGCGGGTCGAACGCCGGCTGTGCAGATAAAGGTGACGCGGAAAATCGGCGTGTCCCCAGGCGCGCGGGAACTGCGCGAAGAGCGGGTTGTGATGGGCGGGATAGTTCATCACCAGCCAGCCGCCGGGCTTGAGCAGCGTATATATCCTGCCGAGGACGGCGGCGGGATCGGCGAGATGCTCGAACACGTGTTCGAGGCGGATGAGATCGAAAGGCCGGCCGTCGAAATCGCCGTCGACGAACGGTCCGCAGTAAATCGCGACGCCGGCCTCGCGCAGGGCGTTAGCGCGCGCGTTGTTGGCGTCGATGTCGTAGCCGGCAAGATCGGTGTAGCCGAGCTCTTTCATCGTGAGGAGCCAGGCGCCGCGGCCGAAACCGACATCCATGATCCGCGCCGCCTTGGACAGATTGGGCGGCAGGCCGAGGGTGAAAGTGAATATGCGCCCGCTCGCCCATTCGAACAGGGCCGGGACGAACGCACCGAAGCGGGCGGCGGCCGTGGGTCGCGCCAGGGCGGCATGACGGGCCCGCGCGAGGCGGTATTTGAGCGAGGCCGCCTCGCGGCGCGGCGCCTCGGGATCGAAAGCGTAGAAGCTGTAATCCTCGTATAAACTGGCGATCGTTTCCGCATCCGGCTTGGGATAAACGAAACCGAGGCCGCATCCGGCGCAGCCGAGAAAATCGTAACGGTATTCCGCTGGCCCCCTGGCGCCGGAATAGGTCCATATCTCGTCGCGCAGGACCACCCGCAGCGCGGTTCCGCCGCAGGATTCGCAACGCGCTGTCGCCTTGTGCGACGGTTCGGGCACCGGATGGATCGCCTGGCTCATTTTTCGCGCCGGATATTGCGGGCAAACCGCGCTTCGAGCAACGCAAATACGCGCCCGGCCGCCTTGCGATTGGCGGTCAAGGGGCTCAAACTACAACGGGGGGCAAATTGGGAAGTATGACCAGATCGCGCCCGATATCCACTAGCGGCAGGCTGGTTGTTGTGCTTGCCCTGATGGTGGGATTGGCGATGGCCGGCGCGTCAGCAGGGCCGGCCTGGGCCGGCTTCGACGACGGCGTGACGGCGTTCTACCGCCAGGACTATACGCGCGCCATCGCCGAATGGCGGCCGCTGGCCGAACGCGGAGATATCCGCAGCCAGTTCAACATGGGCATGATGTATGAGCGCGGTTTCGGCGTCGAAAAGAACGAGGCCGAGGCGGCCAGATGGTACCGCCGCGCGGCCGAGCAGGGCTATGCCTTTGCCCAGCACAGTCTCGGACTCCTCTACGCCGAAGGGCGCGGCATGCCGCACGATGCGGTGCAGGCGCTGTTCTGGCTCGGCCGCGCCGCCGCCACCTATCCCTCCGGCGGCCGCAAGCTGGAGGCCGAGATGCTATACGGCTCGCTCGCCGACCGCGCGTCGCTTGAAGATCGCGCCCACGCCGACGACATGGTCCGCGACTGGCGCCCGAAGAAGGAATAACCGGGTGTTCAGACGGGGCGGAAAGTTCCGTCGGAGTCGAGGCTGAGCAGATTTCCCGCCTCGAGATCGAAATACCAGCCATGCACGGCAAGATCGCCGCGCTCGACCGCCTCGCGCACCCACGGAAAAGTCATCAGGTTGGCGAGCGAGACCTTGATCGATTCATGTTCGCAACGGCGCTGGACGGCCGTGCCGTCATTGTCGCCGGCGGCGCGCGCCCGCTCGCGCGCTGGGGCGGCGATGGCCATCCAGGCGGAGATGAAGTCGGATTTATCGCCGGGATCGGCTCGCATAAGCGCGCCGATCCCGCCGCACTGCGCATGGCCGAGCACGATGATGTGCTTGACGCCGAGGCCGCGGACGGCGAATTCGATGGCGGCGCTGGTGCCGTGATAGTTTTTCGACGGTCCAAAAGGCGGAACGAGGTTGGCGACGTTGCGAACGATGAACATCTCGCCCGGCTTGGCGTCGAAGATCAGTTGCGGATCGACGCGCGAATCGCAGCAGCCGATGACCATGGCGCGCGGCGTCTGGCCCTCGACGGTGAGCTGTTGGTAGATATCGCGGTGGGCGACGAAATAGTTCTGGCGAAAACGGCGAAAGCCCTCGATCAGGCGATTCATGGCGCTGGTTGTCTCCTTGACCTTGCTGCTCGGTCGGCGGGGCAGAGAACGAGCGCTCGCGTAGCATTTTTTGCGGCACAGCAAAAGCTTTTCCGCCGCGTATTTCACGGGCTTTAACGGTTGAAATTGGCCGGCACGAGATTCGTCTGGAAGGCGAAAGGATTGACGGCGTCCGCCGGATCGACCGCGACGATCACGCCATGAACATCGCGGTCGCCATAAACCTCGAGACGGAAGAAATTGCCGATGCGTGGGCGGCCGCGCGCGCCGCCTAGCGGCTGATCGATGCGGAAATAATGGCTGTCGCCGTGGATCAGCAGGACGGGCCGGCCGAAGGCGATGGTTTCACGTTCGAGTGCGGTAAGAAAATCGCTGAATCCGGTGCGTTCGTCGTGCCATTTCTCGAACCAGGGATTGGCTTGCATGGCGAGCACGACTGCCGCGTGGCCTTGCGCGGTCGCCTCGGCGAAGGCGGTCCGCAGCCAGGCGAGGTTGGCGTCGTTGCGCTCGATATATTCGAGCACGGCGGCGCGATCGCGTTGCAGGTTGTTGTTCGAGCCGACGATGTGCAGCGTGGCGAACAGCACGTTGTTGTGAACCCAGCGCAGGTTCTCGACGAATTTGGCGAAGCGCGGGTCCTGGCTCTGTTGGGCAACGGCGAGCCGCGTCTTGCCGAAGTTGAGGTCGCCGGCGAAAAACACCTCGCGCAGTTTCATCAGGCGCTCAATCGGATTGTAGCCGCCGGCGCTTGCCCGGTGGCAATCGGTCCACTCATTGTCGCCGGGCGTGTAGACGAGCGGCCGGTCGAACGTCTCGAACAACGCGCGGACCCGCAGCATGATTTCGTCGTCGCAGCGGCTGCCGCCGCTTTTGAAGTCGCCGATATGGACGGTAAAGGCGAGATCGCGCCGGTTGAGATCGGCAATCAGGGCGGCGACGCGCGCATCGTCGGCCGGCGGGCGATAGGGCATATCGCCGATGGCGGCGAAACGGAAGGGCTGCGCCATTGCCGGGTCTGTCGCCGCGAGCGCGAGCCATGTCGCCCAGAAAACGCCCCAAAAGGCCTGCCGCCGCCGATTTCTCATCCTTCCCCCTCCATGGTCGGCGACCGGCGGTAATCGCCGGCGGTAATCGATTGCAGGGAACCGGTCGCGGCCGTACTCTAGCCGCCATCTGCCATTTCAATTATCCGGTTCATCCCTATGAATCCATCCTCGATCGCCGTTCCGCTTAAGGTCGCGGTGCGCGACGCCGCTATCGCAGAACTCAAAGCTCTGCTCGGCGATCGCCTTTCGACGGCGACGGCGGTGCGCGAGCAGCACGGCAAGGACGAATCCTATCACGCTTCGGTCCCGCCCGACGCCGTCGCATTTGCGCGCACGACCGACGAGGTTTGCGCCATCGTCAAGATCTGCGCCCGCCACAAGATGCCGGTGATTCCCTACGGCACCGGCACCTCGCTCGAAGGCCATATCGCGGCGCTGTATGGCGGGCTGTCGCTCGATATGTCGCAGATGAACCATGTGATCGAGGTCAACGCCGCCGACCTCGATTGCCGGATCGAGCCGGGCGTCACGCGCAAGCAGCTCAACGAATATCTGCGCGATACCGGACTGTTTTTCCCCATCGACCCCGGCGCCGACGCCTCGCTCGGCGGCATGGTGGCGACGCGCGCCTCGGGCACCAATGCAGTGCGCTACGGAACGATGCGCGACAACGTGCTGGCCCTGACTGTCGTTCTCGCCGACGGGCGCGTCATTCGCACCGCCAAACGGGCGCGTAAATCCTCGGCCGGCTACGACCTGACTCGCCTGTTCGTCGGCTCCGAAGGAACGCTTGGCGTCATCACCGAAATCACGCTGCGGCTTTACGGCATTCCGGCGGCGATCAATTCGGCGACCTATTCCTTCCCCACCGTGGCCGACGCGGTCAACATGGTCATCCAGGCGATCCAGTCGGAAATTCCCGTCGCCCGGCTCGAGCTCGCCGACGACGTGCAGATGGATGCGATCAACCGCTATTCGAAAATGAACCTGCCGGTGCTGCCGACCTTGTGGATCGAATTCCACGGGACCGAGGCGAGCATCGCCGAGCAGGCCAAACTGATCGAGGAAATCGCCCTCGAACATGGCGGCAGCGATTTCCGGTTGGTCGATACGCCCGAGGAGCGCAAGCGGCTGTGGCAGGCCCGCCACGACGCCGCCTACGCCAACAAGGCGCTGCGGCCGGGGGCGCATATCTGGGCGACCGATGTCTGCGTGCCGATCTCGCGGCTTGCCGAATGCATCGCCGAAACGCAGAAAGACATCCGCGAATCGTTTCTGCCGGCGCCGATCGTCGGCCATGTCGGCGACGGCAATTTTCATCTCACCATCGTCCTGCACCCCGACGATCCGAAAGAAGTTGCCGAGGGGAACCGCCTTAACGACCGGCTGGTCGCCCGGGCACTGGCGATGGACGGCACGTGCACGGGCGAGCATGGCATCGGCTATGGCAAGCTCGATTTCCTCGTCGCCGAGCATGGCGAGGCGGTGAGCGTGATGCGCCAGATCAAGAAGGCGCTCGACCCCGACAACATCATGAATCCGGGCAAGATCGTCCGCGTCTGATCCTCGGGATCAGACAGCCCGGCGTGTCGTATTCGACGCGCAGGCGGAACGTCCCGTCCTGTATGGCGCTGAGCCGGCGCAAATCATTCGCCTCCGTCGCGCGCGTGCTCGCCGTAAGGCGCGTGCGGATTGTTGCGGTAGCCGCCAAGTCGGTGCATCTGCAGAATTGCCATCGTGCGCCGCCAATATCGCCCGGACTGGATCGGTTTTGCAGGTGTCTTGACCCGCCCCATTATGGGTCCGCTCATGTTGGCCGGCTTGTGTCAGGGCACAGACTCCGTGCGAGTTCTTGGGTTATAGAGTAAATAAAAACTCTTCTATGTTTAAGAAAAGAAAATAAAACTATGTGTTATATCGTCCGGTTTTTGCTTCAATCAAATATGATCAAAAAATATACCATATACCCCATTGTAAAATACTTATGCGGATACCATATATTCATTAGTGGCAAATCAATGCTGCAATAATGAAAGGCATTTCATATGTCCGATCAGAAATCTTCTTCAGTACAATCTTCTTCAGTGCAAGGCGTTCCGAACAAAGACGTTCCTGGCGACAAGCCGAAGAACGCACCGGTAACTGATCAGCCGACCACACAACACGACAGCAAGATGCCGGCTGAAGCCACGCCAGCGCGTAAGTCGTAACAATCGGCACGGAGGAGGGATCGGTCCTCCTCCGTCATTCCACAATTGGACGGTAAGGCCGCCAACCAGGAGGCTCCGATAACGATTCGAACGAACAGGAAGACAGTGACCTTCGGGCGACCCTTTCTCCTTGACCGGTTCGATGCGGTGCTACCGGCTGGCGCCTATAGCGTCGAAACGGATGAGGAGCTTCTCGAAGGCATCTCCTTTCCTGCTTATCGGCGGGTACTGACCGTGATTCACCTGCACCCGGATCCTGATCATCCGGGTCTTATGCAGACGCTGACAATCGATCCGAATGACCTGGATGCGGCCTTGAAGCACGACCAGTCGCCTGAACAAAATCCTGTCGGACGGGAGGCCGGTCAAAAAATGCTGAAAGGCACAGCGGAATTGCGCCGGAAAGAGGCCGACCGTCGAGCCATAGAACGGGGCGAAGACGAAGGGATGATCGTTCGCCCAGGATAATTGATTGCCCCGCAGCGCGAGCAAGAGATTGCCGCGAACAAGGGATTGCGTTGTAGACGCCGGGTCGGTCAGCGCAAAGCCATGCCACCGAGCATGGCCTTAAGCGTGCACAAGAAGAGGACATTCTAATGCCATCGCAGAACGGCAACGACGGCCGGCGCGGCCCTTGGGGCGGCGGGGCCAATCCCGCTTCGGATATGGAGGACCTGGTCCGGCAGGTGCAGGATCGGCTCAAGCAGATCATGCCAGGCGGCAGCCCGCGCGGAATTATCGCCCTTGCCATCCTCGCCCTGGCCGGCCTGGGCGCATGGACAGCCTATTACACTGTGCCGAGCGACTCTGTCGCGGTCGTGCAACGTTTCGGCAAGTATCTCAAGGAAGTTCCTCCGGGGCTGCACTTCAAGCTGCCGCTGGGTATCGATGCGGCGACAGTCGTTCCCGTAAAACGGCAGTTGAAGCAGGAGTTCGGGTTCACGACCCCAGGCGCCAACGATCCGTACCAGAGTTCTCGTCGTCGCGACGGAAAGCGCGAAACGCAGATGGTGACGGGCGACCTGAACGCCGCGTTGGTGGAATGGGTGGTTCAATACCGTATCTCGGATCCCGTTAAATTTCTGTTCGAAGTTCGGGAGCCGAGTGAAACCCTCCGCTATGTTTCCGAATCCGTAATGCGGGAAGTCGTCGGCGATCGTACCGTGGACGAGGTGATTACCATCGGCCGGCAGGAAATCGAAACGGAAGCGCTGACCAAGATGCAGGCGCTCTCGACCAAATACGCAATGGGGATCAGCATCGATCAGGTGCAATTGAAAAACATCAATCCGCCCGAACCGGTGCAGGAATCGTTCAACGAGGTCAACCAGGCCCAGCAGGAGAAAGAGAAACTGATCAACGAGGCCCGGCGCGATTACAACAAGGTGATCCCGCTGGCCGAGGGTGAGAAGGATCAGCGGATCCGCGAAGCCGACGGGTACCGGCTCAAGAGAATCAACGAAGCGGAAGGCGATGTCGCTCGGTTCAGCGCCTTATTGGCGGAATACAGCAAGGCCCCGGAAGTTACCCGCCGCCGCATCTATATCGAGACCCTGCAGGACATCATGCCAAGCGTACGTTCCAAGATCATCGTCGATGAACAGACGCGCAGCATTCTGCCGTTATTGAATCTGAACTCCCAGAAGGGAGATCGGCCATGAATAGGATCATGCAGGTAGCCATCTTGGCGGTTCTTGTCGTCGGGACGTATGTTCTGATGAGTTCGGTCTATACGGTGAGCGAAGTCCAGCAAGTGATTATCACCCAGTTCGGCAAGCCTGTCGGCGCGCCCGTGACGACCGCCGGTCTGAAGGTCAAGCTGCCCTTCATCCAGGACGTCAACCTGATCGACAAGCGAGTTCTCGAGTGGGACGGCAATCCGTCCGATATGCCAACCAAGGACAAGCTCTACATATCGGTCGATCTGTTCGCCCGCTGGCGGATTGTAGACCCTCTCCAGTACTTTCTGCGGCTGCGCGATGAACGCAGCGCTCAGTCCCGCCTGGACGATATTCTGGGCAGCGAGACCCGTAACGCCGTCGCTAAGCATGAGCTTATCGAGATCATCCGGACCACCAAGGATCGCGTGCCGCTGCGCGACACGCTCCTGACCGATGCGGAGCGGAAGCTGGATATGGGGTCGCTGGTGCCGATCCAGAAGGGACGCAAACTGGTCGAGCAGGAGATATTTACCTCCGCTGCCGAGAAGGTCCAAGTGTTCGGCATCGAATTGCTCGATATCCGGTTCAAGCGAATCAATTACAACGAAAGCGTGCGCCCGAAGATTTATGATCGAATGATCAGCGAACGGCGCCAGATCGCGGAACGCTTCCTGTCGGAAGGTAACGGAGAGGCCGCGAGAATCCGTGGCAACCGTGTGCGCGACCTGAACAAGATTCAGTCTGAAGCCTACCGACAGGTTGAGGAGATCCGCGGCATGGCGGACGCGAAAGCCACCGAAATCTACGCCAAGGCCTATAATCGGAGCTCTGAGGCGGTGGCGTTCTATGAATTCACACGGACCATGCAGTCCTACAAATACATCATCGCCGAGAACACGACCCTTGTCCTTTCCACAGGCAGCGATCTGTTCAAATTTCTGAAGGGTATGATTCCGGACGGCGACGTCATTCCGGCTCAACGTTCCAGCGCCAACCGATGAAAATGCGTGCATATAGTAAACGGGCGACCTTCATGCAGCCTTTCGTACTGAAGGGACTGGAGGGAGTGCAGCCATCCGGCACCTACAGTGTCGAGACGCGCGAAGAACGCGGCGGATTCTTCTCTTTGTTTTTTAATGCCGAGCGAACCTCAACATGGATTCGAATTTGCCGGAATCCTGGACTTTCGGGCGTTCTCCAAATTGTTAACGTCGACCCTCTCGATCTGTCGGCTGCCCTGCTGTGGGATGCTGTTCCTGCGGCGATGGCAGGAACAGAATTATCATGACTCCGATGATAGTCGGGTTGAATTAGACATGGGCATCTCCCCAAAGAAACCTCCCATGTATATTGCCGCCCCGACAGATCCGCCAACCGATCAGTCCGTTGGGGGCCTACCCAAGTTTCGCCAGTGCCTTCGGTGCAGCGCCACGTTCCGCAGCGAGTGGGCCGGCGAGCGGATCTGCGCTCAATGCAAAACCACGTCGGCGTGGCGGAAGGGCGCGCCCGCGCTGACTCGCCCTATGAGCAGGCGCCGCATCGCATCGTAACCGCGTCGTGCGCCCGGTCGCCGGATGCTGCCGCAGGTAAAAGCGATGCCGGAAGCGATAGAACGAGCCGCATGAGCGCCATATCCGATAATGGATTCGTCGCTCGGATTCACCGTCTTATGGCGGAGACGCTCAGAATTCACTGCTTGATCTAGCGCAACGTTGCCGCCGGCCAGCCGGTGCTAGAATTATTCTTCGATGGACGCGACACCGGACATTCCTGCCAATGCCGGGCGCCCGTGGCACGCGCTCGATCCCGCAGCGACGCTGGACGCGCTCGGCGTCGGACGCGAGGGGCTTGGATCGGCCGAGGCCGAACGGCGGCTCGCCCGGTTCGGGCGCAACGCATTGCCGCGCCACGGCGGCCCCAATCTCGCCCTCATCTTCATCCGCCAGTTCAAGAGCCCGCTGATCTACCTATTGCTCGCTGCGGCGCTGGTGTCGGTGATCATCGGCGAGGCGCGCGACGCGCTGTTCATCGGCGGCGTGTTGCTGGTCAACGCCTCGATCGGCACCAGCCAGGAATGGCAGGCGGCGCGCGGCGCCGCCGCTCTCGACGCCCTCGTCGTCCAGCAGGCGGTCGTCTGGCGCGATGGCTGGCGGCACAGCGTCGACAGCGCGGCGCTGGTACCGGGCGACATCGTCGATCTGGAATCGGGCCAACGCGTACCGGCCGATCTGCGCCTGTTACGCGCCCATGAATTGCGGGTGGACGAATCGCTGCTGACCGGCGAATCCCTGCCGGTCGAGAAGCAGGTCGAAGCGGTGCTGCCCGATACGGCTTCGCTCGGCGACCGGGTGACGATGTTGCACGCCGGAACCGCCGTGCTCGCCGGCCGGGCGACCGGCGTGGTGGCGCTGACCGGGTCGGAGACCCAGCTCGGGCGGATCGCCGGCGCGCTTGCCGAACCCGAAGCGGCCCCGCCGCCATTGATTCTGCGGCTGGAATTGTTTACCCGCGGACTTGGCCTCGCCATTGTCGCTGCGGTTGCCGTGCTCGCCGCAGTGTATATGTGGCAGGGGCATCCACCGGTCGACATATTCTTCGTCGCCGTGGCGCTTGCCGTTTCAGCGATTCCGGAAGGCCTGCCCGTGTCGATCAGCGTCGCGCTTGCGATTGCGTCCCGGCGCATGGCGGCGAACAACGTCATCGTCCGCAACCTGCCGGCGGTCGAGGGGCTGGGCGCGTGTACGATCATCGCCAGCGACAAGACCGGGACGCTGACCGTCAACCAGCTTACGGTCAAGCGGCTCTGGCTGCCGGGCCCCGGCGCGCTCGACGTCGAGGGCGAGGGATACAGCGCCCTCGGGCGGGTGCTGTCCGATGGCCGCCCGCTGTCGGCTGACGCCGAGATGGCGGTGCGTCGGCTAGCCGAGGCGGGGGCCCTGTGCAACGAGGCGAGCTGGCGGGAGGCGGGCGACGGTACGGCCCATCATGTCGGCGATACGGTCGACGTTGCGCTTCTCGTGCTGGCGGCGAAGCTGGGAATCGATGCTGTGACGCTGCATCGGCATCGGCCGGCGGTTGCGGCCATGCCGTTCGAATCGCATCGTCGCTATGCCGCCCGCTTCGACGCCGAGGGCGAGGCGATACGGGCCAGCGTCAAGGGGGCCGCCGAATCGGTGCTGCCGATGTGCCGCGATGCTGACCGCGAGGCGCTCGCTGCCCGGGCCAGCGAGATGGCGAGGCAGGGCTACCGGGTGCTCGCCGTCGCCAGCGGCCGGGTCGCCGGAACGGCGGCGACCGACATGCACGGGCTTGAGTTTCTCGGTTTCGTCGGCCTGATCGATCCCGTGCGTCCCGAGGTTCCGGGCGCGGTCGCGCGCTGCCGGCGTGCCGGCGTGCAGGTAGCGATGGTCACCGGCGATCACCCCGAAACCGCGTTCGCCATCGGCCGTCAGCTTGGCCTCGCCCATGCGCACGAGGAGGTGGCGACGGGGGCCCAGCTCGCGGCACTGGCCGGCGACGAGCTACGGTTCGACGAGGCGGTGGCGCGGGGGCGCATTTTCGCCCGCGTCGAGCCGGGGCAGAAGCTCGCCATCGTCGATGCGATGCGCCGCGCCGGCCATTTCGTCGCCGTCACCGGCGACGGTGTCAACGACGCGCCGGCACTGCACGCGGCGCATATCGGCGTCGCCATGGGCCGCAGCGGCACCGACGCCGCCCGCGCCGCCGGCGACCTGATCCTGACCGACGATAATTTCACCTCCATCGTCGCCGGCATCGAGCAGGGGCGGATCGCCTACGACAATGTGCGCAAAGTGGTTCTGCTGCTGATCTCGACCGGCGCCGCGGAAATCGTCGTTTTCGTGCTCGCGCAGATCGCCGGCCTGCCGCTGCCGATGACGGCGGTGCAGCTCCTATGGCTCAATATCGTCACCAACGGCATCCAAGACAAGTTTCTCGCCTTCGAGGCGGGGGAACCGGGCGCGCTTAACCGGCCGCCGCGGCCGCCCGAGCAGCCGCTCTTCGATCGCCGCCTTATCGAGGCGACGCTGGTTTCCGGAGCGGCGATGGGAACGCTCGGCTTTCTCTGTTTCGCCGCGCTGCTGGCGGCCGGGTGGGACGAGGCAGCGGCGCGCAATGTCCTGGTTCTGCTTATGGTGACGTTCGAAAACGTCCAGACGTTCAATTGCCGTTCCGAAACGCGCTCGGTTTTCGCGGTGCCGTTTCGCGCCAACCCGCTGCTCATACTGGGCGTGGTGGGGGCTCAGAGCATTCATATTGCTGCCATGTTTACCCCCGGTTTACGCGAGGTTCTGGCCATCCGGCCGGTCGATCTCGCTACCTGGCTGGCGGTTATCGGGGTGGGCGCGGTTTTCCTGATCGCGATCGAAGCCTATAAGTTCTTCCGTCGCCGCCGCGACCGCTTGGCTTATACTTGAGCCGGGGTCATTGGCAGCGGAGGATGCGTGCGCAAGCTGTGGATTGCGGTCGGGGCGCTGGCGATCGTCGTTCTCGCGGCCGGGCTGGTCGCGCCGTCGTTCATCGACTGGAACGTATATAAGGACCGGATCGCCGACCGCGTCGGGACAGCCATCGGGCGAACCGTCGTCATCGACGGGCATCTCGATGCTTCGCTCCTGCCGGTTCCGCGCCTGCGGGCGAGCGAGGTCAGCCTGCTGCGCCGCCGGGGCGAGGGTATGCCGGCCCTGGCGACGGCGCGCGAACTCGACATCCGTCTGTCCTGGAATGCCCTTTTTGCCGGCCGGCTGGAAGCCGCGAGCGTGCGGCTGGTCGATCCGGCGATTGTGCTTGCCGTGCTGGCCGACGGCCGGCGGAACTGGGATACCGATCCCGAGGAAGCCGCATCCGTCGGCGCGGCTCCGGTGGCGGGCGGGGCGGCGGCCAATATACGCCTGGTTCGCCTGACAGTCGAAAACGGACATCTCGAATGGCGCGATGCGCGCAACGGCGCGCATTTTGCGCTCGATCGTTTCGATGCGCGACTTTCGGCCGATTCGCTGGACGGGCCGCTGCGCGCCAATGGCAGCGCGGCGGTCGGCGGGTTGCCGTTCGGGTTCGATGCGACGGTGGGCAGCCTGATCGGATCGCGGCCGACCTCGGTCGCGCTCAACGCCGAATTGCGGCCCGGCCTGGCGCGATTCCAGTATCGCGGCGTTTTTGGGCGGACGAGCGGCAGGGCGCGGATCGAGGGCAAGCTGCAGGTCGAAGGGGTCAATCTCGTCGCGGCGCTGCGTCCGCTCGATCTGGCGCCGAGGGCGGATGCGCTATTTGCCGGCGCGCTGGCCCAGCCCTTCGCTTTTGCCGGGACGGTGGCGGCGGCGGCAAACGGCGTCTCGGCCAACGATTTGTCGCTGCAACTCGGCGACGTCAACGCAGGCGGCGCCGGCAGCTTCGCCTTTGGCGCGCCGCCGGTGGTCGATCTGGCGTTGGTCGTCAGCAGCCTCGATCTCGATAAGCTCGGCGCTGTGCGTCCGGCCGCCGAGGCGGCCGCGCCGCGAACGCCATCGCCCCCGGGCGCCGTGCTTGCGGTGCCGAAGCCGCCGCTGACCGCCGTCGCCAACGCCCTGCCGGACGGTTTCGATGCGACATTCGACCTGATGGTCGATGCGCTTGCCCTGGGCGGGGGAATCGTCCGCCAGGTGCGGATCAACGCCGCCCTGCAACGCGGCGACCTGATCATCAACCAGGCGGCGGCGCAGCTTCCCGGCGGTTCGGATGTTTCGGCGTTCGGCCAGTTGTCGTTCGTCAATGGCGCGCCGCAGGTCGATGGGGCGCTCGATATCGCGTCGGATAATCTGCGCGGGTTTCTCGGCTGGCTGGGTATGGATGCGGCGGCGGTGCCCGCCGACCGGTTGCGCCGCTTCGAGGGCACGGCGCGCCTGCGCGGGCCGCTCTCGCGGCTGGAGATCGCCGGCATCGACATGCGCTTCGACAGCTCGAAGCTGTCGGGCGGCGTGACATTGGCGTGGGGCCGTCGGCCGGCCTTTGGCGCCGATATCCGCCTCGACCAGTTCAATCTCGACGCTTACTGGCCGCCAAAACGCGCCGCCGCCGTGCCGACCGAACCGGCGCAGCCTCGGCTCGCCGCCGCACCTGCGGCTGGCCCGACCGCCAACGGCCCGGGATTCGCCGACCGCTTCGACGCCGCGATGCGGCTGCGGATCGGCAGCCTGACCTGGGACGGCCAGCCGATCGAAGGCATCGTGTTCGACGGCACCTTGCGCGACGGGCGGCTGGCGCTGACCGAGCTTGCGGCGCGCGACTTCGTCGGCGCGACCCTGCGGGCGAGCGGCTCGCTCGGCCGCGTGACCGCCGGCCGCTGGCCGGCGACCACCCTCGACGTCGATCTGCGTTCGTCCGATGCCGGGCGGGTGATGCGTTTCGCCGGGCTCGGCGGGGGACCGCCGGGCGTGGCGCTGGCGTTGAAGGGGCGCCTTGCGACCGAGGACGGGGCGAACGTGACGCTTGACGATCTGGCGCTGCGGCTCGGCGAGATGGAAATCGCCGGCAAGGTGCGGCTCGATCTCTCCGGCCCGCAACCGAAGCTTATCGCCGAATTGTCAGGCAACGAGATTCGTCTCGATCCGCTGTTCGCCGGTGCGGCTGCAGCACCGCCGCCTGTGGCGCCCTTCCGGCCGAGCATCGCCCGTGCGCCGGCGCTCCGGCCGCCGCCGGGGCGCTCGCCGGGCGGCTGGTCGCTCGAACGCCTCGATTTCGGCGCATGGCGCGAATTTGGCGGCGATGTAACGCTCGATGCGCGCACGCTTGCCCTCGGGACGATGCATCTTGCCGACGCGAAGCTCGTGGCGTCGCTCGCCGGCGGCGTGTTCGACATCCGCCGGATGACTGGCGCGCTTTATGGCGGCCGGCTCGACATGACCGGCACGCTCGATGCTACGGGCGAGCCGGCGCTTCGCGGCCGCTTCCGCCTCGACGGGGCGGATCTGAAAACCGCGCTGGCGGCGCTCGCCGGCGCCAACGCCATTGGCGGCCGGTCCGACCTGACGCTCGACCTTGCGACGAAGGGCGATAGCGCCGCGGCGCTGATCGCGGGCTTGAACGGCCAGGCGACGCTTAAATCGCGCGAGGCGACGATTGACGGCCTTGACCTGCAGGCGGTGGGCGAGCGGCTGAAGCGCGGCGGCGATGCGCCGCTCGACATCGTCACCCTGGCGCGGCTCGGCTTCGGCCGGGGGCGGACGATTTTCACCGCACTCGACGGCAATTTCCGCATCGAAAATGGCGTGGTGCGCACCGACGATCTGCGGCTTATCGGGCCGACGGGCGAGGGGCGTACGCGCGGCGCGATCGATCTCGGGCGCTGGGCGGTCGACCTCGCCAGCGAATTCCGTCTTAGCGAACTCGCCGACATGCCGCCGCTGGCGCTCAAGCTGTCGGGCGGGCTGGATTCGCCGCGCTACGTCTTCGATATCGACAAGATGCAGGGCTATATGCTGCGGCGCGGCAAGCCGTAGCCGGCGTCGCCGGTTACGAGCCAGTGTCCCGCTCGCTCGCCGGCAGCGCCGGCATCGGCGCGCTGGTCGGGGCGGCGGGGGTCGGCGGGGCGGCTGGCGAAAGCTGGCCCTGTACCGTCGCCAGCACAAAAACCCGCAGCGCGCTCGACAGATTGCCGCGCCGGCCCTTGTCGACCTCGGTGACCAGATCGTTGATCGACAGGCTGCGCCGCCGCGCGATGTCCTTGAGCGCCGTCCAGAATTCCGGCTCCAGCGAAACGCTGGTCCGATGGCCGGCGATGATCACCGAGCGTTTGAGGATGGCGTCGGACATGGCGTCAATCGGCTTTCGGTCCCAGCATGTTGTCGGGCAGCACCCAACGGTCGAATTCGTCCTCGGTCACCAGGCCGAGGGTGACCGCCGCCTCCTTGAGGGTCAGGTCGTGCTCGGCGGCGTATTTGGCGATGCGGGCCGAGTTATCGTAGCCGATATGCGGGTTGAGCGCAGTAACCAGCATCAGCGAACGTTCGACCATCCGGGCGAGCCGCTCGCGATTGGCGACGATGCCGGCGACGCAGTTATCGGCGAAGCTGGCGGCGGCATCGCCAAGCAGGCGGATCGACTGCAGGAGATTATAGATCATCACCGGCTTGAATACGTTGAGCTGCAAATGCCCCGACGCGCCGGCGATGGTGATGGTGACGTGATTGCCCATGACCTGGGCCGCGACCATGGTCAGGGCCTCGGCCTGGGTCGGGTTGGCCTTGCCCGGCATGATCGATGAGCCGGGCTCGTTTTCGGGAATCGCGATCTCGCCGAGGCCGCAGCGCGGACCCGAGGCAAGCAGGCGGACATCGTTGGCGATTTTCGTCAGCGAGGCGGCGACGGTATTGAGCGCGCCCGAGCATTCGACGATGGCGTCGTGGGCGGCGATCGCCTCGAATTTGTCGGGGGCGGGCATGAAGGGCAGGTTGGTGAGCCGCGCCAGTTCCTGCGCGAAGCGCGCGGCGAAGGCGACATGGGCGTTGAGCCCGGTGCCGACGGCCGTCGCCCCCTGCGCCAGCCAGTACAACCGGGGCAGCGTTCCCTCGATGCGCGCCAGGCCGTATTCGACCTGACGGAGCCAGGCGCCGAATTCCTGGCCGAGGGTCATCGGCACGGCGTCCTGAAGATGGGTGCGGCCGACCTTGATGACGGGGGCGAATTCCGCGGCCTTTGCAGCGAGCGCGTCGCGCAACCGGCCGAGACCGGGGAGGAGAACGTCATGGATTTCCGCCACCGCGGCGATGTGCATGGCGGTGGGAAAGCTGTCGTTCGACGACTGGCCGAAATTGACATGATCGTTGGGATGGACCGGCGAGCGCGAGCCGAGAGGCGAGCCGAGAATCTCGTTGGCCCGGTTGGCGATCACCTCGTTGACGTTCATGTTGGT
>JACQAF010000265.1 GCA_016195145.1 Rhodospirillales bacterium | reverse complement strand
TCGAGGTGATGGACACGCACCTCAGGCGCGAGCCCTACTTCGCCGCCGGGCGCTACACCATCGCCGACATCGCGCTCTACGCCTACACCCATGTCGCCGACGAAGGCGGTTTCGACCTTGCGCCCTATGATGCCGTGCGTACCTGGCTCGCCCGCGTCGCGGCGCAGCCCGGCCATATCCCGATCACGCAAAAAACCGGCGCTGCGTCGGAGAAGATTTAATCGGCGGCCAACCGGCGCGCGGCCAAAAACGGCGGTGCGACGGCTGCCCCGATCCGTCGCGCTAGCATGCTGAATCGGCGCCCACGGTCATGCGGCGAGCTTGTCGAGCTCCTTCAGCAGCATGTCGCCCATCTGGGTGGTCGACAGCTTCTTCATTCCCGGCTGCATGATGTCGGCGGTGCGGTAGCCGGCCGCCAGCACGGTCTTCGCCGCGCGCTCGACAATGTCGGCGTCGTCGGCAAGGTCGAACGAATAGCGCAGCATCATGGCGAAGGAGAGCAGCATGGCAAGCGGGTTGGCGATGTCCTTGCCCGCAATGTCGGGGGCCGAGCCGTGGATCGGCTCGTAGAGCGCCTTGCGCCGCCCGGTGGCGTCGGGCGCGCCGAGCGAGGCCGAGGGCAACATGCCGAGCGAACCGGTCAGCATCGAGGCGAGATCGGATAACAAGTCACCGAACAGATTGTCGGTAACGATAACGTCGAACTGCTTGGGATTGCGCACCAGCTGCATCGCGCAATTGTCGGCGTACATATGCGACAGCTCGACATCCTTGTATTCGGCGGCGTGGAGCCTGGTCGCCGTCTCGCGCCACAGCACACCGGTATGCATGACGTTGGCCTTCTCGACCGAGCACACCTTGTTGCGCCGCTTGCGCGCTAGTTCGAAGGCGACGCGAACGATGCGCTCGATTTCGGGCGTCGTATAGACCTGGGTGTCGACGGCACGCTTGGTGCCGTCGGGCAGGGCCGTAACGCCGCGCGGCTCGCCGAAATAAACGCCGCCGGTCAGCTCGCGCAGGATCATGATGTCGAGCCCGGCGATGATCTCGCGCTTGAGGGTCGAGGCGTCGGCCAGTTCCTCGAACACCAGCGCCGGGCGTAGATTGGCGAACAGGCCCATTTCCTTGCGCAGGCGCAACAGGCCGCGTTCGGGCTTCTTGTCGAACGGCAGGCTATCCCATTTCGGGCCGCCGACCGACCCGAACAGCACCGCGTCGGTCGCCTGGGCGTCGGCCATCGTGGCGTCGGTCAGCGGCACGCCGTGCTTGTCGAGCGCCGCACCCCCCACCAGCCCCTCGGTGATCTCGAAGCGCAGAGCGCGGCGCTTGTCCATCCAGTCGACGACGCGCCGGACCTGGCGCATGACTTCGGGGCCGATCCCGTCGCCGGGCAGCACGAGCAGTTTCTTGTTGGCGGGCATTACGCGAATTCCCTCTCGTGGGTGTGTGATAACGGCGTTAGTGAACGGCGGCTCAGGCATAAAGCCAGGGCTGGCCTTTCTTCTGCTTGGCCTCGAAATCGTCGACCGCGGCCTTTTTTCCAAGCGTCAGGCCGATATCGTCGAGCCCGTTGATCAGGCAGTTCTTACGGAAAGGGTCGATGTCGAACTTGATCGAGCCCCCGTCCGGCCCGGTGATGGCCTGTTTCTCGAGATCGACGGTAATCGTCGCGTTGGCGCCGCGCGAGGCGTCGTCGAGCAGCTTGTCGATCTCCTCCTGCGGCAGGACGATCGGCAAGATGCCGTTCTTGAAGCAGTTGTTATAGAAGATGTCGGCGAAGGACGGCGCGATCACGCAGCGTATGCCGAAATCGAGCAGCGCCCACGGGGCGTGCTCGCGGCTCGACCCGCAGCCGAAATTCTCGCCGGCGATCAGGATCTTGGCGTTGCGGTAGGCCGGCTTGTTGAGCACGAACTCGGGACGTTCCTTGCCGTCGGGCGTATAACGCATCTCGTCGAACAGCGCCTTGCCGAGGCCGGTGCGCTTGATCGTCTTCAGGTGCTGCTTGGGGATGATCATGTCGGTGTCGATGTTGATCATCGGCAGCGGCGCGGCGACGCCGGTGAGAACGGTGAATTTTTCCATGGGACGATCGACCTCCTTGGCGAAGTTTCGGGCTAGGCGCGCACGACCAGCGTGCCCGCGAGATAATCATGCAGCCCCTGCCGCCGCTCGGTGAACGCCGCAATGACGTAGGTCAAGCCCGAGGTGGCGATATCGATGCATTTTGTCGCCTGGCGCAACAGGGCACGCGCCGGCGTCAGCCGGTTGCCGGCAAGATCGGTCACCTTGAGGCCGAACAGAATCTTGCCGAGGCTCGCCTGGCGGGCGGAGCCCTCCATCGCCGCGAAATAGCCGACCGGCGCCGCAACCGCCAGCAACAGGGTAAGGAATCGCGACACGATCGACCGGCGGCTCTCGCCGATCAGAACCTCGCTACGCGAGCTATGCGGCTGGCCGTCGGGGCCGGTGATCGTCGCGTCGATCACGGCGTATATGCGTACGGCACCATCGGCATAAAGGCGCGTCTCGCGGCTGGTCGTCGTCTCCCGTTCGATGCCGCCTTCCTCGCGCACGCGCGCGGTGCCGGCCGGCTCGACGAAGCTGCGCACCGGTATGACCGTCGTCCAGAACGGGACGAAGACCGGCCCGGCAAGCGCATTGATTCCGGCGATGATGGCGACCACCGCGCCACCGAGCAGCCCCGCATCGACGGCAAGCGCCGCCACCCGCCGCCCGAAGGGGGCGTAAACAGGGCTGGTCGGGGCGGAGGGGTGATTTGACATGACGATGCTGTTGGCGCTCTCTTGCGTGATCTCAGGATTTTTGGGTCGGGCCGGCCTTGGCGATCAGCTCGGCAAGCATGGGATCGGCGGCGGCGCGGCGTTGCGGCAGATGATCGGCAAGAACAAGCCACGGCACCTTGCTTTCGATGCCGTAATGGTATTCCGGCTGCACGAGATCGGGCCGGTCGAGGCTGCCGACCGAAATGCCGATGCGCTCAAGCCGGGCGAGATACTGGAAGGTGAGCGGCGTGCCGCATTCGGCGCAGAAGCCGCGCTCGGCGAAGGTCGACGAGCGATAGGTCTTCGGCGCGCCCTTGATGAATTCCACCTCGGCGCGCGGGATCGAGCCGAACATCGAGAACACGTTGCCGAAGGCGCGCTGGCACATGCGGCAGTGACAATAATGGATGCGCGCCAACGGTTGGGCGAGCCGATAACGAACCGCGCCGCACTGACAGCCGCCAGTCAGCGCCGCCGCGTCGTCGCCGTTCGCGACCGTCGTCATTTTATGATTTCGCGCACGTCGGTCAGGCGGCCGGTCACCGCCGCCGCCGCCGCCATTTCGGGCCCGAGCAGATGCGTGCGCCCGCCGCGCCCCTGCCGGCCTTCGAAATTGCGGTTCGAGGTCGAGGCGCAACGCTCGCCCGGCTCCAGCCGGTCGTCGTTCATCGCCAGGCACATCGAGCAGCCGGGCTCGCGCCATTCGAAACCCGCGTCGAGAAAGATGCGATCAAGCCCTTCTTCCTCCGCCTGATGCTTGACCAAGCCCGAGCCGGGCACGACCATCGCCTTGACATGACCGGCCACCTTGCGGCCCTTGGCCACCGCGGCCGCGGCGCGCAAATCCTCGATACGCGCGTTGGTGCAGCTGCCAATGAACACGCGATCGATCTTGACGTCCTGGAGCTTCGTACCGGCCGCGAGGCCCATATATTTCAGCGCCCGTTCCATCGCCGCGCGGCGGCCGGCATCGGCCGCATCGGCGGGATTTGGGACGACGCCGGTGATCGGCAAAACGTCTTCGGGCGAAGTGCCCCAGGTGACCTGCGGCGCGATATCGGCGGCGCGCAGCGTCGCTTCCTTGTCGTAAGTCGCGCCGGCATCGGACGGCAGCGTTTTCCAGAACGCCACCGCCGCTTCCCAGGCGGCACCCTTGGGCGCATGCGGCCGGCCCTTGAGATACTCGAATGTCGTTTCGTCGGGGGCGATCAGGCCGCCGCGTGCGCCTGCCTCGATCGACATGTTGCACACCGTCATCCGCCCTTCCATCGACAGCTTGCGGATTGCCGACCCGGCGTATTCGATGACATGGCCGGTGCCGCCGGCGGTGCCGATCTTGCCGATGATGGCCAGAATCAGATCCTTGGCAGTGACGCCGCGCGGCAAGTCGCCATCGACCGTGACCCGCATGTTTTTGGCCGGGCGCTGGATCAGCGTCTGCGTCGCCAGGACATGCTCGACCTCCGAGGTCCCGATGCCGAAGGCGAGCGCGCCGAACGCGCCATGCGTCGCGGTATGGCTGTCGCCGCAGACGATGGTCATCCCCGGCAAGGTCAGGCCCTGCTCCGGCCCGATGATGTGAACGATGCCCTGGCGGATGTCGGTCATTTCGAAATAGGAGATGCCGAATTCCTTGCAGTTCGCCTCCAGCGTTTCGATCTGGATGCGGCTTTCCTCGTTCTCGATGCCCTTGCTGCGATCGGTCGTCGGCACGTTATGATCGGCGACGGCGATCGTCGCATCGGGGCGGCGCACCCGCCGGCCGGCGGCGCGCAAGCCTTCGAAGGCCTGCGGGCTGGTCACCTCATGCGTGAGGTGACGGTCGATATAGATAAGGCACGTCCCGTCGTCCTGGGTATGGACGAGATGGTTCTGCCAGATCTTGTCGAATAGCGTGCGCGGTTTGGCCATCGTCGGTTCTCCTTGGTCGGCCGGTCGCAGGATAACGGGATCGGGCTCCGCGACCGGGTTACTTTTCGGTCTTGGCCTCGCTCTTATTCCCCGTCTCCGGCGCGGTCGCGGCGGCGGCCATCAGATCGGCCTCGCTCATCTCGGCGGCGGTGGCCGCCACGCTGGTCTTCTCGGTGATCCGCGCCCGCTTGCCGGTGCGTCCGCGCAGGTAATAGAGCTTGGCCCGCCGCACGTCGCCGCGGCGCACGACCTCGATCCCGCCAAGACGCGGGCTGTAGAGCGGAAACACGCGCTCGACGCCCTCGCCGAACGAAATTTTCCGCACGGTGAACGAGGAATTGAGGCCGGCATTGCGCCGGGCGATGCACACGCCCTCGAACACCTGCAGGCGTTCGCGCGTGCCTTCCACCACCTTGACGCTGACCCGCAGCGTGTCGCCGGGCCCGAATTCGGGGACCGGCTTGCCGCCGGTCAGCTTGCCGATCTGTTCCTTCTCGATCTGGTCGATAATCATGCTCATCGATCTTCTCCTTGGATGAATTCTATCGCAATTCCATGCGGCGCGCCCATAGATCGGGGCGGCGTTCGCGGGTGATTCGTTCCGCCTCGGCCAGGCGCCAGGTGCGGATTTTCTCGTGGTGGCCCGACAGCAGCACCTCGGGCACCGCTTGCCCCTGCCAAAGCTGGGGACGGGTGTAGTGGGGGTATTCGAGCAGGCCCGCCTCGAAGCTTTCCTCGACCAGCGAAGCCTCGGCCCCGACCACGCCGGGCAGCAGGCGCACGCAGGCGTCGATCAAGGCAATCGCCGCGGGTTCGCCGCCCGATAAAATGAAATCGCCGAGCGAGACTTCTTCCAGTCCGCGCGTCTCGATCACCCGCGCGTCGACTCCCTCGAACCGGCCGCACAGGACGATGACGCCGGGACCGGCGGTCAACCGGCGCGCCCGCGCCTGGGTCAATAACCGCCCGCGCGGCGTCAGATAGATCGCCGGCGCGCCGGCAGGGGCCTGCGCCGTCGCCGCCGCGAGCGCGGCGTCGACCACGTCGGGCCGCATCACCATGCCGGGGCCGCCGCCGAAGGGCGCGTCATCGACCGTCTTGTGACGATCGGCGGCGAAATCGCGGATATCGAGCGCCGAAAGATGCCAAACCCCATCGGCAAGGGCGCGACCGGCCAGCGAATGACCGAGCGGCCCCGGGAACATCTCGGGAAAGATCGTCAGTACGGTCGCGGTCCACGGTGTGGTCATGTCCGCCTCCCAGACGCATCGTCCGCTTCGTTCGCGGCCTCGCCCTTGGCCTCGACCTCGACCGGCGGTTCGATAACGATCCGGCCGCCGGCGATATCGACCTCGGGCACGGCGCGGCGCGTGAACGACAGGAATTGCGTTGCGCCTCCGGCTCCTTCGATCTCCAGCACGTCGCCGGCGCCGAAATTATGCACCGCCTTCACCCGCCCGAGCGGCTTGCCGGCCGTGTCTTCGGCCCGGAGGCCGATGAGATCGGCGAGATACCATTCGTCCTTGCCAAGGCGGGGCAGCGTGTCGCGCGGTACGTAGAGGCGCAGGCCCTTGAGGCTCTCGGCCGCGTTGCGGTCGGCGACGCCGTCGAGTCGGGCGATCACCTGGCCGCGCACCGCGCTACGAATACGAACCGCAAAGCGCCGCGCGCCGCTCTCGTCCGACACCGGGCCATAGGCCGCGACGTCGGCCGGATCGGCCGTGAAGCTCCGGATGCGGACTTCGCCGCGCACCCCGTGGGCGCCCGCGATCACACCGACCAGCACTCTGTTATCCTCCGGCATTGCGCTCGGTATCTCCCAGCCGCGCCCCGGCGGAGCGCGGCAGACCGGAACCTTAGGCCTTTGCCGCCTCGGCCGCCGGCGCCGCCTCGCCCGCCGCCGCCGCGGCAGCCTTCAGGCGCTCCTGCATCTTGGCGCGCGGCGCGCTCTTCTTCGGCGTCTCGCGGATCACCGGCTTCGGCCCGAGGCTCGCCTCGTGCAGGAAATGCGCGACGCGGTCCGACGGCTGCGCGCCGACCGACAGCCAGTGCTTGATCCGCTCGACGTCGAGCACGACGCGTTCGGCGTGGCCCTTGTCGAGCATCGGGTTATAGGTGCCGAGCTTCTCGATGAAGCGGCCGTCGCGCGGGCTGCGGCTGTCGGCGACAACGATGCGAAAGAAGGGTCGGTTCTTCGCCCCGCCCCGGGACATACGGATTTTAAGCGCCATTTGCGGTGTTTTCCTTTCTGTGGATGCGTCGTTAAAGCGGAATTGCGGAATTAGCGTCGGAACAGCGAGGCCATGCCAGCGCGCATGACCCCTTTCTGGCCGAGCTTGGTGACCTGTTTCATCATCCGGCCCATTTCCATGTATTGCTTGACCAGCCGGTTGACTTCTTCGACCGTAGTGCCGGAACCCTTGGCGATGCGGCGGCGGCGGCGGCCGTTGAGCAGGCGCACGTCGCGCCGTTCCGCCTTGGTCATCGAGCCGATGATCGCCTCCTGGCGGCGCACGATACGGTCGTCGACCTTCGCCTCGGCCATCTGTTTCTTGATCTTGCCCACCCCCGGCAGCAGGCCCATGACGCCCGACAGGCCGCCCATCTTGCGGAGCTGGCGCAGCTGAGCGGCCATGTCGTCGAAATCGAATTCGCCCTTGGCCGCCTTGCGGGCGAGTTTTTCGGCCTCTTCCTTCTCGACCGTCTCGGCCGCCTTCTCGACTAGGCCGACAATGTCGCCCATGCCGAGGATGCGCCCGGCGATGCGATCGGGATGGAAGACGTCAATCGCATCGAGTTTTTCGCCGATGCCGATCAGCTTGATCGGCCGGCCGGTGACGGCGCGCATCGACAGCGCGGCGCCGCCGCGCGCGTCGCCATCGACGCGGGTCAGTACGATGCCAGTGATGCCGATTTTTTCGTTGAAGGCGCGGGCGAGGTTGACCGCGTCCTGGCCGGTCATCGCGTCGGCGACGAGCAGCGTTTCGGCCGGTTTGGTTGCGTCGCGCACCGCCGCCGCCTCGGCCATCAGCTCGTCGTCGATGGCCAGGCGTCCGGCCGTGTCGAGCAACACCACGTCGTAGCCCTCGCGCGCCCCGGCCTCGACGGCGCGGCGGGCGATGGCGACCGGATCCTGACCGGCAATAATCGGCAGGGTGACAACCCCGGTCTGCTGGCCGAGAACGGCGAGCTGCTCCTGCGCCGCCGGGCGGCGGGTGTCGAGCGACGCCATCAGGACTTTTTTCTTGTCGCGCTGGGTCAGGCGCAAGGCGAGCTTGGCGGTGGTTGTCGTCTTGCCCGAGCCCTGCAAGCCGACCATCAGAATGGGGACCGGCGGCACCGCCCGCAGGTTTATCTCGACCGCGGTCGCCCCCAGCGTATCGATCAAGTGATCGTGAACGATTTTCACGACCATCTGGCCGGGGCTGACGCTGCGGATAACCTCCTGGCCGATCGCCTTGAGTTTGACCCCGGCGATGAAGTCCTTGACCACGGGCAGCGCCACGTCGGCCTCGAGCAGCGCCACACGCACCTCGCGCAAGGCCGCGTCGACATCGCCCTCGGCCAAGGCGCCGCGGCGCTTCAAGCGCTCGAACACATCGCCCAGTTTTGCTGTCAGAGTCTCGAACATCGCCCACCAGCACCCGCGCAAAAGCCGAATACCCCAGTGCGCGACACTCGCGGACTGGGGGAGACCCACCGCCCCGCTTTATCGGGGTCGGCTCGGGCCCAAGGGGTTGATTGCTGCCCTTGGAATGGCGCGGAACCTAGCCCGGCCGGACCGCTGCCGTCAAGGCGTCGGGCCGACGGACTGAACGCCGTTATATCGAACACAACTAAAAAGTGTTTTAATCAGTTTTTAAACAACTAACGTGATTATTCACTTCGATGGCGTTTATCCTTAAATCCGGCTTCGGAGGTTCTCACAATGGCAAATACCCAGACGCTGCTTATCCACCGCAACCGCCTGATCCGGCACGGCCTGAAAACCGTGCTCCAGGGCTCGTCGCTCACCGTCGTCGGCGAGGCGGACCGCCTCGGCGAAGGACTTGCGGCGATCGCCACCGGCATCCGCGCCGACCTCGTCCTCCTCGACGGCCCGGCCAGCGCCGAGCAGGAACGCGAAGCGGTGCAGCGCCTGCGCGCCGTGCTGCCCAAGGCGCGCCTGGTCGTGCTCGCTTCGGAATCCTCGCCCCAGCGTCTGACCAATGCCTTCCAGAGCGGCATTGACGGGTATCTGATGGATAACCTCGCCCCCGGCGCTCTCGTCCAGTCGCTTCAGCTGGTCATGATGGGCGAGAAAGTATTCCCCACCCAAATGACGGCCCCCGCCGCGGCCCAGCCCCACCCGGCGGCGTTTGGCGGCCTGTCGCCCCGCGAGACGCAGATCCTTCGCTGCCTCGCCAACGGCGACAGCAACAAGCAAATCGCCGCCCGGCTCAGCATCACGGAAGGAACGGTCAAGGTCCATGTGCGCAGCCTGATGCGCAAGATCCGGG
>JACQAF010000264.1 GCA_016195145.1 Rhodospirillales bacterium | reverse complement strand
GCCCGCCCGGTTCGCTGGGCGCGTCGTCGCGGCGGAAAAACCGGCAGGTCCGGCACTGGCCGAACGGTTTCTGGTTGTTGCGGTGCTGCAATTCGACGAGCAGCTCGGAAAGATCCTCTTCCATCCGCCCCAGCGCCGATCGGTCGACGCCGGTAACGCCCGAGAACAGCGGGTCGCGCAACCGGACCGCCAGCCCTTCGGTCGTCAGGTTGAGGCGCACCGCGCGGCCATCGGCGGGATCGGGATCGCGGCTGACCAACCCCTTGCGTTCGAGCGCAATCACGGTTTGCGAGGTTGTGCCCTTGGTGGTGCCGAGATATTCGGCGAGGGCGGTCGGATTGCGCGAATAACGATTGGCGCGGCCGAGATAGCGCAGCGTCTCCCATTGCGCGGGGTCGAGGTCTTCCTCGCGGCGGCGCGCGCCGCGCAACAACCGTCCGATGCGCTCCAGCAGATCGGCGACACGCGGACCGGATAACGATGAAGCGGAATCAGCCAAACGGCCCATTAAAAGCTCCAGCGGCAAAACTGTAGCCCTCTGATTTGACGCTTGCAACGCGGGCCTTGTCTGATCTTAATATAACAGCGAGTCGCTACTATAAACGAGCCTTGTATCCCACCACGGCTTTTCCGTTCGGCCCAATCCCTGGCGTTACCGATTTTCAACGCAAAGCCGGTGGCAGGACTTGTCGGCGGCGCACCGCACCCTAAATAGCAATTACCCCGGTCCGGGCCCCTCTGGCGGCCTCCACCTCCGCGATGTCGGACCTTCAACCTCACGCCCGGCGCTTCGCCGCACGGACGTGGAATCTTGAAGGATTCGACATGGATGCGCTGTTTACGGCCGCTTCGGCCGAATTGTTTGGTACGCCCGCCTGGATGTGGGCCGGGTTTGTCACCCTCGTCATCGCCCTGCTGGCCTTCGACCTCGGCGTTTTGCAACGCCGGCGCAGCGCGATCGGCGTCCGCAAAGGCCTGTGGCTGAGCGCCTTGTATATCGCCGTCGCTCTCGCCTTCGGGGCCGGCGTATGGCGCCAGATGGGCCCGACCAGCGGGATCGAATACCTGACCGGGTTCCTGATCGAAAAGAGCCTCGCCCTCGACAACGTTTTTGTCATCGCGCTGATCTTCGCCCGGCTCGGCATCCCGCGCGCCGAACAGCATCGCGTGCTGTTCTGGGGCATTCTCGGGGTGCTGGTCTTGCGCGCCTTGATGATCGGTATCGGCGCGGCGCTGGTCGGCAATTTTGGCTGGGTGCTTTATGTATTCGGCCTGTTCCTGTTGCTGACCGGCATCAAGATGCTGTTGGTCGCCGAAACGCCGCCGCGCGTCGTCGACGGGCGGGTGTTTCGTTTCCTGTCCCGGCATTTACGGACAACGCCGGACCTGCACGGCAACCGGTTTTTTATCGCCCTGCCAACGACCCCCGATACGTCAGTTCGCGTATGGCACGCAACGCCGCTCTTTCTCGCCCTGGTGATGATCGAGTGCGCCGACATCGTTTTCGCCATCGACAGCGTGCCCGCCATCTTCGCCATCACCGACGACCCTTTCATCGTCTATACGAGCAATATTTTTGCCGTGCTTGGCCTGCGCGCGCTGTATTTTGCGCTGGCGGCGATGATTCATCGCTTCCGCTATCTCAAATATGCGCTCGCCCTCGTGCTGGTGTTTATCGGGGGGAAGATTCTTATGGTCGATTTCGTCGGCAAGCTGCCGGCTGCGGCGTCGCTGAGCGTGACCTTCGCCTTGCTCACCGGCGGGATTCTTGTCTCGCTTGCCCGCACCGCTCGCGGGCCGCGCACCCAGACATAGCCGCCCCTGCCGCAGCTTGCCGATGCGGGCGGAACTGCCTATATCTCCATCGCGTTCGGGTGCCATATCGGCGCGGCAAAACGGCGCGTTACGAAGGGTTTTATGCGAGACTGTATGTTTGACCGGCGCGGCGCGGTTCGCCTGCTTGCCGCCGGCATCGCGGGCATTGCCGTCATGCTCGTAACGCCTGCCGACGCGCAAGTTCCGCGCCGGCCGCTTTCGGTCGCCGACAGGGCCGATATCGAGCGGGTCGAGACCTATCTCAACGCGCTGCATACCTTGCGCGCCCGGTTCCTGCAGATCGCCGATAACGGCCAGACCAGCGAGGGAACGATCTATCTCTCGCGGCCCGGGCGCATGCGCCTCGATTACGACCCGCCGACCCCGATCCTCCTGGTCGCCACCGGCGATTTTCTCGTTCATTACGACAAGGCGCTTAAATCGGCTTCCTACCTGCCTATCGATTCGACACCGGCCGGATTGTTGCTGCGCGACAAGGTCGCGCTGTCCGGCGACGTGACGGTCACCGGGGTTGAGCGCGGCCCGGCGGTGTTGCGGGTCAATCTCGTACAGAGCCGGGATGTCGCGGCCGGGCGGCTGACTCTGGTGTTCAGCGAGCGTCCGTTCGGGCTGGTGAGCTGGCAGGTAGTCGACGCGCAGGGCCAATTGACCCGCGTCAGCCTGGCCGACGCACATACGGGCGTCGAGCTGGACCCGGCCTTGTTCCGCTTCACCGACCCGAATTTCGGCGCGCCTAACCCGACCCGCTAAACTCGCCCGATGAACCCCCGCCCGATAAACCCATGACCGAACGTACCGCCGTTCCGCTTATCGGCGTCTCCGCCTGCGTTCGCCCCGACGGCCGTTACGTGTTTCATGCCGTTGCCGAACAATATATTCGTGCCGCCCGCGACGGCGCCGGCGGCCTGCCAGTACTGCTCCCCGCCCTCGGCGGCGATGCCGATATTGATCGCCTGGTCGCCCGCCTCGACGGGCTGATGCTGACCGGCAGCCCGTCGAACGTTGAGCCGGTCCACTATGGCGGTCTGCCGGCGCGCCCCGGCACCCGCCTCGATCCGGCCCGCGACGCCACTACCCTGCCGCTAATCCGTCGGGCGCTCGCCGACGGCCTGCCGCTTCTCGCCCTCTGCCGTGGCCATCAGGAGCTGAACGTGGCCTTGGGCGGCACCCTTCACCAGCATGTGCACGAGCTCTCCGGTAAACGCGAGCATCGCGCGCCGGCCGACCGGCCGAACGAGGAACGCTACGCGCCCGCCCATCCAGTCGATCTCGTGCCGGGGGGCCTGCTTGCCCGCCTCGCCGGAACCCAACGGGTTGAGGTTAACTCGCTGCACAGCCAGGCGATCGACCGGTCGGCCCCGGGCCTGATCGTCGAGGCGATGTCGGCCGACGGCGTGATCGAAGCCGTCCGGGTTGACGGTGCGAGAAGCTTTGCCCTCGGCGTGCAATGGCACCCCGAATGGAGCCTCACGACCAACGGCCTGTCGCGGGCGATATTCGGCGCGTTCGGCGATGCCGCGCGGGCCCGCGCCCTCTGTCGCCTGACTACCGGGGCCGATATAGCCTGATCCAGCAGAACGCGGCTGGCGATGCGACGCGGGCTGTTATTTCCGATTGTCTAAGATACGGTGCGTATCTATTTTTTTATTCAATCTGTGGGTGTTTTTTTGCCCGTCGGCGGCAAACAGGGAGGATGCGGCAGGAATATTCTCCAACTCATTGATATTGCATTAGCAAGATTGGTATATAACGAATGCGTTAGGGCCTTGCGGCAGTCTTGCCGGGTTCCTATTTAGTTTTATTAGAGGCGACCGTTCATTCGGTCGTTCGGGGACGACTCCCCTGACGTCCCCGGGCTCCAAGGGAGCTTCCGGCGCCCGGTCACCCCCCCGACCGGGCGCTTTCCCTTTGGGGGATAGCCAATGTTGTTGACGCAGGCTTGACCGCCGATCCGTTGGCGGGCAGAAGGAACCGCTTTCTGCCGCCCAAGGATACTGTTCATGCCATCAACCATGCGCCGCCCCGCGACCAGACCATCGGCCGTTTATGCCGAAGGCCGCCTGCCCCCGGCACCGGGCGCCAAAAGCCTGCGGATCGCAACCTGGAACATCAATTCAGTCCGCTTGCGCCTTGGTCTGATTGGTAGATTGGCACGAGTTGCCGATCCCGACATTATCTGCCTGCAGGAGACTAAATGCCCGGACGAGCTCTTCCCGGTCGAGGCGCTGGCCAAGCTTGGGTACCCACATCAGGCCTTTCGCGGCGAAAAGGGCTATAACGGCGTTGCCATCCTGTCGCGCCGGCCAATCGGCGAACATGCGCGCCAACCATGGGGCGGGCTTGGCGATTCGCGGCATATCTATCTTGAGGTCGCTGGCGGGATCGAGCTGCATAACGTTTATGTTCCGGCCGGCGGCGACATCCCCAACGCCAAAACCAACGCGAAATTCGCCCACAAACTTCGTTTTCTAAGCGAAATGACCGCGTGGTGGCAGGACCGGCCGGCAAACGCCCGGCGGATCCTGGCTGGCGATCTTAACGTCGCCCCATACGAAAATGACGTGTGGTCCCATAAGCAGCTTCTCGACGTAGTCAGCCACACCCCGGTCGAGGTCGATCTCTTGGGCAAATGCCTTGCCGCGCACCGCTGGATCGATGTGTCACGGCGGTTCTTTCCCGAGCCGGAACGAATTTATAGCTGGTGGAGTTACCGCAACCGGGACTGGCGCGCATCGGATCGTGGCCGGCGGCTTGACCATATCTGGGTGACCCCGGCTCTTGACCCCCAATTGCTAGGATTTTATATCCTCAAAGGTGCCCGCGATTGGCCGACCCCATCCG
>JACQAF010000263.1 GCA_016195145.1 Rhodospirillales bacterium | reverse complement strand
GTGCTGAAGCCGCGCCTGCCGGCGCTCGGCGGGCCGGCGGCGGCGCGCGGGGTAGGGGCGGCCTGCGTGGCGCTCGGCGTCATGCTGTCGCTGCCGATCCCGATATTCAGCATGCTGCCGGCCTTCGCCGTGCTGGTCATCGCGCTCGGCATCCTGGCGAAAGACGGGCTCGCCGTGGCGGCTGGGCTGGTCGCCGGGGCGGCGGCGCTCGGCACTTTTGCCGCGGTGGTTTGGGCGGCGCTCGCCTTTTTCGGCTTCGTCTGACGGTTTTTGCGCCGCGCCGCTGTTGCGCAAGCCTCGCGCTGGAGTAGATTAGCCCCGGATCATGCGTACGCTCTATCATCTCTGGCTGTCGCCCTTCTCGCGCAAGGTGCGGGTGACGCTGAAGGAAAAGAACCTCGACTTCGAGATGAAGGTCGAGAAGGTGTGGGAGCGCCGTCCCGAATTCCTCGCCCTTAACCCGGCCGGCACGGTGCCGGTGCTGATCGAGGAAGACGGCCCGACGATCGCCGATTCCGGCGCCATTTGCGAATATCTCGAAGAGGTTTATGCCGAGCGTCCGCTCTATGGCGACACGCCGGCCGAACGGGCCGAAACGCGCCGCCTGGTCGCCTGGTTCGACCAGAAATTCTGCCGCGAGGTGACCGACAATCTCCTGCGCGAAAAAATGATGAAACGCTTTCTCGGCCTCGGCGAGCCCAATTCCTCGGCCATCCGCGCCGGCTACGCCAATATCCGCTATCACCTCGACTATATCGGCTGGCTGACCGAGCGCCGCCGCTTCCTCGCCGGCGACAAGTTCTCGCTCGCCGATATCGCCGCCGCCGCCCAGCTTTCGGCGCTCGACTACATCAACGACGTGCCGTGGGCCGAGCACGAGCGGGCCAAGGACTGGTACGCGCGCATCAAGTCGCGGCCGTCGTTCCGGCCGCTGCTCGCCGACCACATTCCCGGCGCGCCGCCGCCCAAGCACTACGCCGATCTCGATTTCTGAACGGCGGGGCCGCGGCCCGCCTAGGGCGCGGGCGCGAGGCGGACGAGGAGAAGGCCGAGCGTCACCACCGAAATCGCCGTGGTGACCAGCACGGCGCTCGCCGCGCGCCGGGTATAGAGATCGTATTTGCGCGCGAGAATGAACGGGTTCACGCCGGTGGGCAGGGCCGCCAGCAGCATCGCCACCGCGGCATCGGTCGGCCCTAGCGGAATTACATACGTCACGACCAGCCAGACGACGAGCGGCAGCACGAGAAGCTTGCCGGCCGCCAGCAGCGTGATATCGCGCAGATCGCCCTTGAGGCTGAAGGTGGTGAGCGTCGCCCCCAGCGCGAACAGCGCGCATGGCGCCGCCGCCCCGGCGAGCAGCTTGAGGAACGTCGTCGCCGCGACGGGCAGCGCCAGCCCGGTCGCCCGCCAGGCGAAGCCGGCGACGATGGCGACGATGATCGGATTGCGGATGAGCGCGCCGAGAGTCGACAGGACTGCCCGGCCGAAATTGCCGCGCGCGCCGAGTCCGATCTCGACCAGCACGGTGGCGAGGGTGAGCAGGATCACGGCGTGGAAGCTGCTGATCAGCGTCACCGGCAGCACGCCCCTGTCGCCGAAGGCGACATAGACCAGCGGAATGCCGAGCAGCACGACGTTGCCGAAAGTGACCGTGATGCCCATCAGCGCCTGCCGGGCGAGCGGCGCCCCGAACAGGATGCGGCCGGCGAACATGGTCATGCCGAAGACGATCAGGCAGCCGAGGAAATAGGCGTAGACGATGCCGAACTCGATCCGCGCCGGCAGCGCGCCGCCGGCCACGCTGCGAAAGAGCAGGGCCGGAATCGCGCAATAGAAAACGAAATTCGAAACGCCCTGGATGCCCTCGGGGCCGAGCAGGCGGGTATGGGCGACGCCGTACCCGACGAGCATCAGCCCGAACAGGGGCACGACGATGTCGAAGACGACTTCCATGGCGCGCCGGCGCGCGGCCTAGCGGGCGCGCGGTGCGCCGGCCGACCGGTCGACGGGTTTGGGGTCGATTTTCAGTTCCATGCGCTCGATATTCGCCCGCGCGACGTCGCCCGCCGGCCCCTCGGCGTCGAGCAGCAGGACCTGCAGCCAGTCGGCGCGCGCCCCCCGGATATCGCCCTTGAGGCGGCGGACGATGCCGCGTTCGAGCCACGCCTCGGGCAGGCGGGGCGAAAACTCGACCGCCCGCTCGGCGTCGTCGGCGGCAAGCTCGAGGCTGTCGACATAGCGATAGGCGGCGGCGCGAAAGGCGAAGGCGTCGCCGCGCCGCGGGTTGAGATCGATCGCCTTGTTGAGATCGTCGATCGCTTCCCAGTAGTTGGCGGCAGCGGCCAGCGTCTCGGCGCGGTCGATCCACAAATCGGGATTGCCCGGCGCGAAATCGATTGCGGCGCTCAGCGCGGCATAGGCGCGGGCGGGATCCGGTGCGGCAAGCCAGGCCTGCCCCGCCTGGGCGAGAACGTCGGCGCGCAGGCGGGCAGGGGCCGCGCGCATGCGCGCGGCGAGGGTCTCAAGCCGCTCCGCCGCGGCCTTGGCGTGCCCCTGGTTGAGCAGGGCGACCGTGGCGCAGTGACGCGCCGCGTCGCCGCCGTCGATATCGGCCCAGGCGAGCGCGTCCTCGAACGCCTCGGCCGGCTCGCGCGCGGCGCGGGCGAGGCAGGTTTCGTAGCGGCC